>JAISSY010000102.1 GCA_031272995.1 Azoarcus sp. | reverse complement strand
GTGGCGGCGATGTCGCCTGAAATCCAGCCTGCAAGCATAGGCGCGGCCATGAATGACGAAAACGATTGTTTTCTCATAACAATATGAATCGAAAGGAAAAATACTAATAAGAAATACTTTGTTCCGCAGTTTTGCCGCCGTCGTTAGTGTGCTCGGACTATTTTCTCTGGAGCGCCACGATGAAAGCCAAAGCGAAGCGGGGATTGTTTGCGCGGTTCGCGTCCGTCTCGTTTACCGCCGCCTTGTTGTCGTTCGCCGACGCGGCTCTTGCCGAGGACGCGCCGCCGGCGAGCATCAACCTGCAACTGCAGACATGGACGGCAATCGCCGATGCGCGCGGCATCTTGAAGGAAGAATTCGACAAGGTCGGCGTCAAGAAGGTGAACCTCATCGCGCAATCCTCCGGCGAACTGCTCGGCGCCGAGAGCGCGGCGGTGGGCGGCGGCACGCTGGCGTTCGCGCAGCGCATGATTTATCCCGCCTTCGTGCAGAAGGCGAACGGCATCCCGGCGGTCATCGTCTGGCTCTCGGAGCCGTCCAACCGCTATCGCACGCCGATTTTCGTTTCGGCGGCGAACAAGAACATCAACAAGCTCTCCGACCTCGACGGCAAGAAGTTCGGCTCGTCGCGCGTTTCGTGCTACTGGTCGGCGCCGTTCGAGATTCTCACCAACGCTGGTCTGCCGCTCGACAGCCGCCTGAAGAAGGGGCGGGTGCGCTACGAGAACATCGAAAGTCCGGCGGTGGCGATTCAGGCGTTGTTGAGCGGCGAAAAGGACGCCACGGCAGGGCATCTGGCGGCGAACCATTTCACCGCCGCGTGGTTGCAGGGCA
Organism: Azoarcus sp.; assembly: GCA_031272995.1. Classification (GTDB taxonomy): domain Bacteria; phylum Pseudomonadota; class Gammaproteobacteria; order Burkholderiales; family Rhodocyclaceae; genus WRNU01. The sequence goes on along the minus strand of JAISSY010000102.1, from coordinate 15,518 downwards.
AGTTCAAGAAAATCGCCGGCCCCGCCGACACCGGCGTCTACGCCAATTACGGCGGTCGGGTGAGCTATTTCGCCCACCGGGATTTCGCCGCCAAATATCCGAGCGTGGTGCGGGCGTTTCTAATCAGCCGCGAACGGGCGCGCGAATGGACCTACGACAACGTAGACGAGGCAGCGAAAATCGTCTCGAAGGCGCTGCGCATTCCCGAAGAAGTGGCGAAGTTCCAGATTACCCACCTCGGCCAGTGGGACTTCATGGCCGGCGAACCGGACGCGGAGCGGGCGCGCCATGCCATCAAGGAATTCCAGAAATGGTACGTGGCCAACGGCGACGACATTCTGGTCGACAAGCAGTTGAGCGAGAAGCAAATCGACGATTTCGTAGACGGCAAGTTCTTCGCCGGCGGCTCGCACTCGATTTACAGCAGCAAGTATTCGAACTACTGATTTTCCGTAACGCGCCTGAACGCCGCATTGCGAGGGAGGCTGTCGGATGAACACGTTGTCCTCGGTCTTGGCCGCTCCGCCGTTGGGCGAAGCCGGCGGGCGTCCGCAAACGCTTCCCCGCAGCGGCCAAACGCTGCTGCGCTGGCTGGCCGGCTCCGGGGCGTTCGCGGCGCTGCGGCGCTATTTCGCGCAACGGCGCTACATCGGCGCCATTCTGCCGCTCGCCATTCTCGGCCTGTGGCAGGCGTCGTCGAGCTTCGGCTGGATAGAGCCGGTTTTTCTGCCGGCGCCGAAGAAAGTCGTCGAAGCGTTCTGGTACATGCTCACCAAACAGGATTTGCTCAAGGACGTGTGGGCGAGCGTGTTCATCATCGCGCAAGCCTTCATCTACGGCACCCTGCTCGGCGTCGGACTGGGGTTCGCGGCGGGGCTGTCGAAGCCGGTCGAACTGTTCTTCAGCGGCACCATCAACACCCTGCGCCACATTCCAAGCGTGGCGTGGATTCCGCTCATCGTCGTCTGGCTCGGTCTGGGCGCGCCCGCCAAAATCGTCGTGCTCGCCAAGTCGATTTTCATTCCGATGTTCCTCAACACCCTGCAAGCCATTCGCGGCGTCGACCAGAATTTCATCGAGTTGGCGCAGGCGCTGAAGCTGAGCCGACGGCAGTTGATTCGCCGCGTCGTCTTCCCGGCCATCGTGCCGGTGGTCATGGTCACGCTGCGATATTCGGTCGGACTGGCGTGGGCGCTGGTGGTCATCGCCGAAGGCATCAGCGGGCTGGAAGGCTTGGGCTTCCTGATTTTCCGCGCCCAGAACCTGCTGATGACCGACCAACTGCTGGTGTGCATGGTGCTGATTGGTCTGGTCGGTTTCGGACTCGACCGGCTGCTCTTTCTGATGCAGCGTCGCCTGCTGCGCTGGCAGCGCAGTTTCGGGGGCGGTTATGCTTGAAGTGCGAGGAGTGACGCGGCGTTTCGACAATCTCGTCGCGCTGCACGACGCCAGCCTCAGCGTCGGCGAAGGCGAATTCGTCGCCATCGTCGGCGCCAGCGGTTGCGGCAAGACGACGCTCCTGCGGCTCATCGCCGGACTCGACTCGGATTACGAAGGCGAAATCGCCCTCGACGGCCAGCGCATCGTCGGCACCAGTCTGGAGCGCGGCATCGTCTTTCAGGAGCCACGCCTGCTCCCGTGGCTGACGCTGTGGGACAACGTCGCCATCGCGCTCGAAAACGCGCCGCTGTCCGCCGCCGCCAAAAAGGAAGCCATCGCGGCGCAAATCGCGCTCGTCGGTCTGAGCGGTTTCGAGCGCGCCTATCCTTCCGCCCTCAGCGGCGGCATGGCGCAACGCGCCGCGATTGCCCGCGCGCTGGTCGGGCATCCCTCGATTCTGCTGCTCGACGAACCGCTCGGCGCGCTCGACGCCATCACCCGGATGCGCCTGCAAGAGGAGTTGTTGCGCATCTGGCGTCACGAAGGCGTCAGCATGATTCTGGTGACGCACGACGTCGAGGAGGCGGTCTTTCTGAGCCAGAAAATCGTCGTCATGGACACCCATCCGGGTCACGTGACCGCGACCGTCCCGGTCGATTTGCCGACGCCGCGCGACCGCGCCTCGCCGGCGTTCAGCGCCCTCAAGGGTCGCGTTTTCGAGGCGCTGCACGACAACGCGGCGGTGAAGCCGCCGGAAGTCGAATATCTCATCTGAATCCGGCGACGCCTCCGCTGCGGCGTTGCTAGAATGCGGCGTTCGCACGCCCGCCACCGAATCCCCATGACCTCCGACATCTCCGCGCTCGACCTCCAATCGATCGTCATTCACGGCGACCTCGACCTCGAACACCCGGAAGCGAACGACGCCGCGCTCGCGCCTGCCATCCACACCGCCTCGACCTACGCCGCCCGCGACGGCGAAGAATTCGTCGTCATGGCCAACACGCCGCGCCATCCGCGCTATTACGCCCGCAATGGCAACCCGACGCAGGAGCGTTGCGAACGGTTGCTGGCGCGGTTGGAAAACGCCGAATCGGCGCTGCTCTGCGCTTCCGGCATGGGGGCGATGAGCACCACGCTGCTCGCGCTGGTGAAGGCGGGCGACCATGTCGTGGCGCAGACGGCGCATTACGTGGGCACGGCGCAGTTGTTGAACGATTTGCTGCCCGGCTTCGGCGTCGAAGTGACCTTGGTCGGCCAGCGCGACCCGGAAGCGTTTCGTCGCGCCGTGCGTTCCAACACCAAGCTCATCGTGACGGAGACGCCCTCCAACCCGACGCTCGTCCTCACCGACTTGGCCGCCGTCGCCGCCATCGCTCGCGAGCGCGGCATTCTGACGCTGGCCGACAACACTTTCGCCTCGCCCATCAACCAGCGCCCGCGCGACTTCGGCATCGACCTCGTGCTGCACAGCGCCACCAAATACCTCGGCGGCCACAGCGATTTGATTGCCGGCGTGGTGTGCGGCGACGCCGCCGTGGTCGAGTCGATTTGGAAACGCTCGCTGATGCTCGGCGCCAACGTCAGCCCGTTTACCGCTTTCCTGCTCCTGCGCGGCCTGCGCACCTTGCCGATGCGGGTGGCGCGGCAATGCGAAACCGCCCTGACGCTGGCGCGCTTTTTCGCCAGCCATGCGGCCATCGCTCGCGTGCATTACCCCGGACTGGAAAGCCATCCGCAACACGCGCTGTTCAAGCGTCAGATGAAAAGCGGCGGCGGTGTTCTGAGCATCGAATTCGGCGGTGAAGTCGAAGCGGGGTTCGAGGCCGCGAAACGGTTCGTCGTTGCGCTCAAGCTCGCGCGCCACGCCGTCAGCCTCGGCGGCGTCGAAACGCTGGTCGTGCACCCCGCCTCGATGTGGGAATCGTCGCTCACCCCGGAACGAATGCGGGCGGCGGGCATTTCTCCCGCGTTGGTGCGTATCGCCGCCGGACTGGAAAACGCCGACGACCTCATTGCCGACATGGGGCGGGCTTTGCGGGGCGAATGATTATTCGCGCCTGCATTTTCATGGCGTATCGGGCGTTATTTCTCGCCATTGGCCGTCGCGGTAGCCCTCGATAGGGCGGAAACGCACCTTGTAGGCCATCTTGCGCGCTTCGGCTATCCAGTAGCCGAGGTAGAGATAGGGCAGGCGCAACTGGCGGCAGGCTTCGATTTGCCAGAGGATGCCGTAGGTGCCGAACGAGGCGCGCGGCAGGTCGGGGTCGTAGAAGGTGTAGACGCTGGAGAGGCCGTCTTCGAGGCGGTCGACGATGCTCACCATGCGCAGCGCCGCGCCGTCGCGGAATTCGACCATGAAGGATTCGACCGGACTTTGCAGCAGGAATTGCTGGTATTGCTCCGGGCTGTCGTCGTCCATGCCGCCGCGCGGGTGGCGTTGCCGCAGGTAGCGGCGATATAGCTCGAAATGTTCCTCGTCGAAGACGAGCGGCGAGTTGTGGGCGACGAGTTCGGCGTGTTGGCGCAGGGCGCGTCGTTGGGCGCGGTCGGGAACGAAGCGCGCCACCGGCAGGCGCACCGGCACGCAGGCGCGGCACTCGTCGCAGTGCGGGCGGTAGACGTAGGTGCCGCTGCGGCGGAAGCCGTGCTGGACGAGAGCGCCGTAGGCGGCGGCGAGGTCGGCGTTGAAATCCGCTTCCGGCGCTGCGGCGGGCGTCTCGATGATGCGGGTGAGCGCGACCTGCGAGCGCGCCGAGCGCTCCGGCAGGTAAGAGCACATGTAGGGCGCGGTGGCGTAAAAGTGAATCGGGGCGAAGGCGTCTTTCTGGCGCATGGCGTCCTCAGGCGGCGAGTTCGAGCCAGTCGATGCTTTGGGCGAGTTCCGCCGGCCAGCGCCCCGGCGCTTCGCCCGCCGCCGTCCAGCGTTCCAGCCCGGCGCAGAAGGCGTCGCGGGAGATTTCGCGCCCGCCGAGCGAGAGCAGATGCGAGGTGGTCATCTGGCAGTCGATGACCGCGAAGCCCTTGTCGTCGAGCAAGTGCGTCAGATGGGCGAGGGCGACTTTCGAGGCGTCGGTCTCGATCGAGAACATGGATTCGCCGAAGAACGCGCGCCCAATCGCCAAGCCGTAAAGCCCGCCGACCAGACGTCCGTCGCGGCGGCATTCGATGCAATGGGCGTAACCCAGTTCGAACATGCGCCGATAGGCCGCCTGCATGACGGGAAGTATCCATGTGCCGCCGCCGGGTTCGCGCGGCGCGGCGCAGGCGGCGACGACGGCGGCGAAATCGTCGTCGACGCGCACCTCGAACCGGCGTTGGCGCAACACCCGCCGCAGCGAGCGGTGGATGCGCATCTCGCGCGGCGGCAACACCAGACGCGGGTCGGGACTCCACCACAGAATTGGGTCGCCGTCGCTGAACCACGGGAAGATGCCGCGCCGATAGGCGGCCAGCAGCCATTCCGGCGTCAGTTCGCCGCCCGCGGCGACGAGTCCGTTGGGGTGGGCGAGGGCGGTGTGCGCGGCGGGGAAGTCGGCGGGGGCTTCGAGCCAGGGGATCTTGCGCGTGCTCATGCGCGGGCGTTCTTCAGGCGTTCGTTCTATAGAGCGGGAGCTTACATAGTAATGATCAAGCCGGCGCGAAAGATGTGAAAAATTTATGTTTGTCAAATCGCGCCGATGCGGTCATAATAGATGAGAATGATTCTCAATCTAAGGAAGCCCATGAACACCGCCACTACCTTCATCGCTCCCGCGCCCACCGACGCGCTCATCGTCGGCGCCGACCGTCTCGGCAACATTCCCGAAGTCCTGCAACAGTTCGGCATCCGCATCGCCGCGCACGTCAGCGGTCGCGACAGCAGCCATCAAAGGCGCAGCGTCGCTTCGCTGCCGGCGGGGGTGGGCATCGTCATTCTGTTTACCGATTTCATCGGCCACAACGTCATGCAGGCGTTCCGCGACGCCGCCAACCGTTCCGGCGTGGCCTTCGTATGCTGCCGCCGTTCGGTGTGCGCGCTGCAACAGGCGCTCGGTCGACGCGTGACGCAGGAGAAGTGTGATAACTGCAAGGCGTGCGAAGGCAAACCGTCGGGCAAGCGGCGGCGGTGAAACCTTTTAGGACGGGGAATCAGTTCGCCTGCGGCGAAGTGGGGTCGTCGCGCGAGGCCAGCCGCGTGTTGGGCTTGGCGTCGTTGAGGATGCGACGCGCGGTGACGTAGCGCGTGCCCCAGAAGCGGGAGTAGAGCTTGTCGATGCGCACGAACTTGCCGGTCGACGGGGCGTTGAGGAACTTGCCGTTGCCGACGTAGATGCCGACGTGCGAGATGTTCTTGCCGATGGTGTTGAAGAACACCAAGTCGCCGGCACGAAGGTCGCGCAGGCTGACGCGGTTGCCCTGAGTGGCCTGTTCGATGGCGGTGCGTGGAAGATTGATGCCGACCGCGTTCTTGAACACCACTTGCACCAGACCGCTGCAATCCATGCCGGTGAGCGGCGAACTGCCGCCCCAACGGTAGGGCACGCCGATGTACATCAAACCTTCGCCGAGCAACTTTTGCACGGCGGAAGCGCCCGGCGCGTGGCGTACAGTGGAGAACTTGTTCAGCCCCGCCTTGGAGGCCGAAGTCACCGCCTCGGCGTATCTCGGCGTGACCACGGGCAGCAGCGAAGCGCCGACGGCTGTGGTCTTGGCGGTGTTGAGCAGGGTGTTGGCGGCGGCGGTCACGGCCACCGGGGTGTGATCGGACAACTCGTTCGGCGTGAATACCGGAACCGGATTGCGGGCGGCGCGGGTGGCGGTAAACGCCGCAATGGCCGCCAAACCGAACACCGGGCCGCTGCGGGCGGCACGGGCGATGGTGATCGAACCTTTATTGACGCTTTCGGACTGGGAAAAAGTCAACTGCGCCAGACCGCCCCAAGACGCGGATTCCATCGGTGCCGCGCTCAACGGGCCGGATACGGCAAGGCTCGCTACAAGAAGGGTCAAGGTAGGGTAACGCACTGTTAAATCTTAACGGATGATAACTTTCAATGTAAATCATTTTGTGGAATTTTCCCTGCGGGAATTCCCCTACGTTGTGGTACGGACGCGGTTTTCTCTATGCAATCGAGATTATTTCCGCCTCAGGATGGCGTAAATACAATATCTGAGGGATTTTCGGGGTGGAGCAGGGCGCGTTCGGCCTCCGGAACCATGGTGACGGCGATTTCCGGCTCGTGTTCACCGCCGCCGAGGATGACGCCGCGCAGGGGCGAAACGTCGGAGAAATCGCGTCCCCACGCCAATGTGACGTGTTCGGTGGTGGGCATTTGCGCGTTGGTGGGGTCGTAATCCACCCATCCGTACCCCGGACAGAACACCGAAACCCACGCATGTGTTGCGTCCGCGCCAATCAATCGCGGGCGACCGGCGGGCGGGTGGGTGAGGATGTAGCCCGACACGTAGCGCGCTGCCAGTCCGAGCGAACGCAGGCAGGAAAGCATCAGGTGGGCGAAGTCCTGACAGACGCCGCGCCGCGTCGCCAGCACTTCGGTGACCGGGGTGGAAATCTCCGTCGCTTCCGGGTCGTAGGTGAATTCGAGCCGGATGCGACGCATGAGGCCGTCGACGGCGACGAGCAGCGGCGTATCGGTGCGGAAATCGGCGCGGGCGTAGTCGGCGAAATCGTTCTTGACCCGCACGTGACGCGATTCGAACAGGAATTCGGTCGCTTCCAGCCTTGCCGCGTCGAGCGGGCGTCCGGCGCGGTAGGAGAGTCCGTCCCTGACCTCCTCCCACGCTGGCGAATGGTCGATTTCAAACGCTTGCGGAGCGACGACCTCGACCAGACTTTCGGCGCGCACGAACAGCATTTCGTGCTCGCGCTCGAAGTGCAGCGAGCGCACGGCGTTGCCGAAACCGTCGCGGAAATCCTCGCCGCGCTGCGGTTCAGGGTCGATGAACAGTTGGTGGGCGAGGCAGCGTTGGCGCGGCAGTTCGCGCGGGGTCAGGCGCACCAGTTGGCGCGATTCGCCCACCGGCTGGTCGTACTGATAGCGGGTGTCGTGACGAATCAGGTAGCGCACGGCTTCCACTTCCATGCCGGACTCGTCGCTCATGCCAGCCTCCGCAGCAGCATCGGGCCGACGGTGTGGGTGAAATAGCGGCGATGCACTTCATCGGACAACTCCTGCGCCGCGACGATGGCTTCGTTGAGCAGGTCGCGCAGGTCGGCGAGCGCCGCTTCGGGTTCGTCGGACTCGAAGCCGGCGAGGTCGAATTTCTCCAGCCGTTGCGCCAACGGGTCGACGATGCGCGACGGATAGGGATGGCCGAGTTCGTGTGCGGCGCGTTCGAGATAGTCGCGCAGCACGTCGACCTGAAAGCGGATGGCGTGCGGATTGGTGCGGTCGAACACCAGCAGATGCAGGGTCGGCAGCAGTTCCGGCACGCGGCGATAGCGGGCGCGATAGGTAACGATGGAGTCGCCCGCTTCGAGCAGCCATTCGAGCATCTGGTCGCGCTCGCTCGCGGCGGCTTCGACCGGCGTCATGACGAGTCCGGCCAGCCCTTCGAGACGTTCGATGCGGCGACCGAGAATGAGGAAGCGCCAGCCTTCGTCGCGGGTCATGTCGTCGAGGGCGAAGCCGGAGAAGGCGATGCACGACTGCATGATGTGGTCGATGGCCGAGAGCGCGTGGTCGATGCTGTCGATGGGGTCGGCGAGCAACTGGCCGAGGGCGTGGAGGGCGTGCCAGTTGTCGGAGGACATCCGTTCGCGCACTTGCCCGGCGGCGACGGCGAGCGCGCGCAGATTGGTCGCCACCGAGTTGACCCGCGTCGGGTCGACGAGGGCGCCAATCAGCTTGCGTTCGAGGGAAGTCTCCACGCGCGGCGGCGGGGCGTCGCGCGCGCCGGGTCTGTCCTTGAACATGTTCATGCGCGCGATGGCCGAAATTAGCCCCTGTTGGGCGTCGTCGTCGCCGGCGACGCGGGTCATCGCCGCGCGCAGCAGGCGCGCGCCGATTTCAACCCGCTCGCTGTAACGTCCGAGCCAGAACAGGTTTTCCCCGACGCGCGAAGGAATGTCGGCGCCGTCGCTGACCAAATCGACCACGCCCAGACGGCGCTTGAGCATCGAGGTGAAAATCGGGTTCTCGACCCGAATCCAGGTGTCCTTGGACAGCCCGCCGCGCTGCATGGAAATCACTTCCATGCCGGTGCGCGGCGCGACGCGCCCGAGCGCGCCGGGCATCACCGTATAGCCGCCGTCACCGGTCGAGCAGGAAAAAACGCGGATGCCCACCGAGCGCGGCAGCAGCTTGTTGTCGCGCCACACCGGCGCCTGCGCCACCCGCACCCACTCCTGCGCCACGTAGGCGTGCGGCTGCGCGAGGATGCGGGCAATCATCTTGTCGCGCTCCTCGCCGTGCAGCAGGTGGCCGAAGGCGGCGTTCATGCGCATACCGGGGAAGGCCGGCTTGATGACCAGTTCGTCGAGGTGGCCGAGCACGTAGTCGAGCGCCGGTTTTTCGCCGCACCACCAGCTCGCCACCGAGGGCATCGCCAGCGGCTCGCCGAGCAGCCGTTCGCAGATGGCGGGCAGAAAGCCGAACAGCGCCCCCGATTCGAGCACGCCGCTGCCGATGGCGTTGGCGATGAGCACCCGTCCGGCGCGCACCGCGCCGAGCAGCCCGGCGATGCCGAGAGCGGAGTCGGCGCGCAGTTCGAGCGGGTCGCAGAAATCGTCGTCGAGCCGGCGCAGGATGGCGTGCACACGACGCAGACCGCGCAGCGTCTTGAGGAAAACGGTGTTGTCGCGCACGGTGAGGTCTTGCCCTTCGACGAGCGGAAAGCCGAGATAACGGGCGAGGAAGGCGTGCTCGAAATAGGTTTCGTTGTAGGGGCCGGGGGTCAGCAGCACGGTGAGCGGCGTCTCGCCGTCGGTCGGCGCCAGTCGCGCGAAACTCTCCTGCATGGCGCGGAAATAGCCTGCCAGCCGGTTGACGCGCAGTTCGCGGAAGGCGACCGGAAAGGCGTTGGAGACGATGAGGCGGTTTTGCAGGGCGTAGCCGGAGCCGGACGGCCCTTGCGTGCGGTCGGCGATGACCCACCAGCGTCCGTCCGGGGCGCGCGCGAGGTCGACGCCGAAAGCGAACAGCCACACGTTGCCCGGCGGACAGATGCCGCGCGCCGGCCAGCGAAAGCCGGGCTGCCCGAACACCAGCGCCGGCGGCAGCAGCCCTTCGGTGAGCAGGTGTTGCGGGCCGTAGAGGTCGGCGAGGATGGCGTTCAGCAGTCGCGCCCGTTGCGCCACCGCCGCCGACAGCAGGCTCCACTCGCCGTCGTCGATGATGAGCGGCAGCATGTCGAGTTCCCACGGACGGCGGTTGCCCTGCGGGTCGCTATAGACGTTGTAGCTGACGCCGTCGGCCTCGATGGCGTCGCGCACGAATTCCTCGCGTTGCAGCAGCGACTCCAACGACAGGCTCTCCAGCCGGTCGGCGAACCCCTGCCAGTGCGGACGCGGCTCGCCGCGCGCGGCGAACATTTCGTCGTAACGGCTGGCGCGGAACGGGTAGTCGCTGAGAAGGCCGGCGGGCATGGATGGTTCGGTGCGGCGCGCCGCCCTCGATGGGCGGCGCGTTCGTTGTCGGGGGCGTCAATGATGACGCAAGTCAAGCGTGAAAGGAAATTCCGGCGCGGTGCGCGGGTCGAGCGGCGTCACTTTGCCGGGAGTGTGGCCGAAGCGGAAAAAGCGCGCGATGCGCCGGCTTTCCGCCTCGAAGGCGTTGACCGGGAAGGCGTCGAAATTGCGCCCGCCGGGGTGCATCACGTGATATTGGCAGCCGCCGAGGCTTCGCCGGTTCCACGTATCCACGATGTCGAAAGTGAGCGGATTGTCGACGCCGATGGTCGGATGCAGCGCCGAAGACGGCTGCCACGCCCGGTAACGCACGCCGGCGACGTATTCGCCCACCGTGCCGGTGGGGCGCAGCGGCACCGCGACGCCGTTGCAGGCGACGACGTAGCGGTCGGGCGCGGCGCCGTCCAACTTGACCTGCACCCGTTCGAGCGAGGAATCGACGAAGCGCGCCGTGCCGCCGCTGGCGTTTTCCTCGCCCATCACATGCCAGGGTTCGAGCGCGCCGCGCAATTCCAGTCGCATTCCCTTGACCGCGTAATCGCCGATGGTCGGGAAGCGGAACTCGAAATGCGGCGCGAACCATTCGCTCTTGAGCGGATAACCGTCGGCGGCCAGTTCGTCGATGACGTCGGAAAAATCCTGCCAGACGAAATGCGGCAACAGGAAGCGGTCGTGCAACTCGGTGCCCCAACGAGCCAGCCGCGTCGGGGTGTAGGGTTCTTCCCAGAAACGGGCGACGAGGGCGCGCAGCAGCAGTTGTTGCGTCAGGCTCATGCGCGCGTGCGGCGGCATCTCGAAAGCGCGCATCTCCAGCAGGCCGAGGCGTCCGGCGGAACTGTCGGGCGAATAGAGCTTGTCGATGCAGAATTCGGCGCGATGGGTGTTGCCGCTCACGTCTATCAACAGGTTGCGCAGCAGCCGGTCGACCAGCCAGGGCGGGCAGGGGCGACCGTTGGCGCTCTGACGGCCAAGCTCCTGAAAGGCGAGTTCGATTTCGGCGACGGAATCGTTCCTCGCCTCGTCGATGCGCGGCGCTTGCGAGGTCGGGCCGATGAACAGGCCGGAAAACAGATACGACAGGCTCGGATGGTTGTGCCAGTAGCCGATGAGGCTGCGCAGCAAATCGGGGCGGCGCAGGAAAGGCGAATCGGCGGCGGTGGCGCCGCCCATCACGATATGGTTGCCGCCGCCGGTGCCGGTGTGGCGACCGTCCATCATGAATTTTTCGGTGCCGAGGCGGGAGAGATGCGCCGCTTCGTAGAGATAAGTGGTGCGCTCGACCAGTTCGTCCCAATCGTTCGAGGGCTGGATGTTCACCTCGATGACGCCGGGGTCGGGCGTGATGCGGAACTGGCGCAGGCGCGGGTCGCGCGGCGGCTCGTAGCCTTCGAGCAGCACCGGCTGGCCGAGCCGTTCGGCGGTGGCTTCGACCGCGGCGACGACTTCCAGATAATCCTCCAGCGAGGAGGTGGGCGGCATGAACACGTAGAGCGTGCCGTTGCGCGCCTGCGCGCACATGGCGGTGCGCACCACCCAGGCGGCGGATTCGAATTTGCCCGGCGCGCGTGCGGTGTCGACGCCGCCGCCGCTTGCGGGCGCGGTCGGCGCCGGGCGCGCGAACTGCCGTCGCACGCTGGCGGGCAGCGGTTGCAGGCGCTCGAAGGGGTCGATTTGGTGACTCCACGGGTAATCGGTTTCCGACACCCACGGCTGCGAATCGAGCGGCAGCCGGTAGCCCATTGGCGAATCGCCCGGAATCAGATAGCAGCGACCGTCGCGCAGGAACCACGGCCCGGTCTGCCAGCCGCCGCGCCCGTAGTCGCGCGCCAGCGGCAGGGCGTGGCCGGTAATCGAGCCGAGTCCGGCGGTGAACACGTGCAACAGGCGCTCGCGTTCGAGCGGGTCGTCGAGGCGGGCGTCGAACGGGTCGACGTTGGCGGGCAGCCGCCGTTCGCGCCACAGGTAGTAATAAACGTCCTCGTAGCCGGGGAAGATATGTTTCGGGTCGAGTCCGAGTTCTTCCGCCACCCCGACGAGGAAGCGCCCGGCCAGCGCCTCGTCCGCGCCGGTCGGGCGCGATTCGTCGGCCACCAGCGCGGCGTCGCGCCAGATTGGCTCGCCGTCCAGCCGCCAGAAGCAGTTGAGCGACCAGCGCGGCAGTTGCTCGCCCGGATACCACTTGCCCTGCCCGAAATGCACCAATCCTCCCGCGCCGTAACGGTCGCGCAGGCGGTGGTAAAGCGTCGTCGCCAGCCGCTTCTTGTCCGGGCCCATCGCGGCGGTGTTCCACTCGGCGCCGTCGGGGTCGTCGACCGAGACGAAAGTCGGCTCGCCGCCCTGGGTGAGGCGCACGTCGCCGGCGAACAACTCGGCGTCGATGGCGCGTCCGAGGCGTTCGATTTCCGCCCATTGCTCCTCGCTGTAGGGCTTGGTGACGCGCGGCGCTTCCCAGATGCGCGAAACCTTCATCTGATGGTCGAACGACACCTCGCATTTTTCCAGCGCCCCGGTAATCGGCGCGGCGGAAATCGGGTCGGGCGAGCAGGCGAGCGGAATGTGCCCTTCGCCCGCCAGCAGCCCGGAAGTGGGGTCGAGTCCAATCCAGCCCGCGCCCGGCAGATAGACCTCGCACCACGCGTGCAGGTCGGTGAAATCCGCCGCCGGCCCGCTCGGCCCGTCGAGCGATTTCACGTCCGGCGTGAGCTGAATCAGATACCCGGAAACGAAGCGCGCCGCGAAGCCGAGATGGCGCAGCAACTGCACCAGCAGCCACGCCGAATCGCGGCAGGAGCCGGATTGCTTGCGCAAGGTTTCTTCCGGCGTCTGCACCCCCGGCTCCAGCCGAATCAGATACTTGATGTGATTGCAGAGGTCGCGGTTGAGATTGACGAGGAAATCCACCGTGCGCTGCTCGCTGCGGTCGATGCCGGCGAGGTATTCGCCGAATTTCTTCGTCTTGCGCAGCTTGAGCAGATAGGGCGCCAGTTCGTGCTCCTGCCAGCTTGCGTATTTGAACGGCGTCTTTTCGGCGTTCGGTTCGAGGAAGAAGTCGAACGGATTGAACACCGCCATCTCGGCGACGAGGTCGACCTCGACGCGAAACTCGCTCGTCTTGTCCGGAAACACCAGCCGCGCCAGATAGTTCGATTGCGGGTCTTGCTGCCAGTTGATGAAGTGCTTCTCCGGCGTGACGCGCAAGGAATACGACAGGATGCGCGTGCGGCTGTGTGGCGCGGGGCGTAGACGCACGGTTTGCGGGCCGAGTTTTACCGGGCGGTCGTAACGGTAGGTGGTGATGTGGGAGAGGGCGACGTGGATGGACATGGTATGTCTCTCGTCATGGGCTGGCGGGCGTTATTCTCCGCCGATCCGGGCGAATGGTGTTGTTTTTGGAGTGCGTCACGGCGGGTTGTCGAAAAAATTTACAGCCTTGACCTCGTCGATGGGCGGTTGTGACATTTTTACGGCAAAAGCGTGTCGAATTTTTTGACAGGTTTTTGCAGGTGGAAAACCGTTCGTCGGCGAACCCCTTGCAATTCGTGACGGATTACGCACGGCATGAATCTTGCATGACAAAACCGGATTTGCAGTATTTGTTCTACAACAATAAACCCCGGAGTAAGAATCATGACCCGCTTCCTTACCGCCATTCTGGCGACTGCGACTCTAGGCTTCGCTTCCGTTGCGCAAGCTGCCGATATCATCGACCTTGGCAGTATCCCGAACGGTTCGAATCCGTCCGCGACCGGCGTGACGACGCCAGATCAGGGCGAATTCACCAATATCGTCAAGTTTGCGTTATTGGACGACTATTTCACCAACGGCGTGATTTTCGAAATTTCCGGCCTCGACGAACTGTCGGCAAGTCTCTATGCGGGGACTTATGTCGAAGGTGCAGCGTTGGATTCGCCGCTCTTTTCGGGCGATGGCGTGATCGGGAATACCGGCGCGCTTGAACTCACGTACCAAGGCGATTTGAGCGCTGGCAGCTACTTCTTCGTCGTTTCGGGCGTAGCCACTGAATCGCTCAACCTAATCGGCTATACCATCTCGGCGGTTGCGGTTCCCGAACCCGAAACCTACGCCATGCTGTTGGCCGGTTTGGGCATCGTCGGAATGGTGGCGCGTCGTCGTCGCAAGATTTGACCGTCCCTCTCGGGCACAGAAAAGCGCACCTGCGGGTGCGCTTTTTTTATCTTCACGCCGCCTCGAAGTGCTCTAGCAGTAGCTGCACGCTCGACACGCCCTTGTATTCGTTGATGTCCAGCCGATAGGCGGCATGGACGAGATCGGGGGCGCGCTCGGCGCAGTCGAAGCGGATGGCCTCGAAATGCGCGCCGTTGAGCGACAGGTCGAGTTTCAAATGGCGGTCTTTCACGATGCGCTGGCGCTCGACGCGAAAAACGTTGTCGAACAGCGGCGCGGGGAAGCCTTGTCCCCACACTTCGTGCGCCAACATGCGCGCCGTCTCCAGCGTAATGTCGGCGGGGGTGAGCGCGCCGTCGGTGTCGATGCGCCGTTCCAAGTCCGCTGGCGAGAGCAGGCTGGCCGCGACTTCCGCGAAAGCGGCGCGGAAGGCGGCGAAGTTTTCCTCGCGGATGCTCAGTCCCGCCGCCATGGCGTGGCCGCCGAAGCGCAGCACGAGGCCGGGGGCGCGGCGGGCGACGAGTTCGAGCGCGTCTTTCAGATGTAGCCCCGGAATCGAGCGCCCGGAGCCTTTCAATTCGCCGTCCTGCCCGCGTGCGAAGGCGATGGTGGGGCGATGCAGCTTTTCGCGCACGCGACCGGCCACCAGACCGATGACGCCGGGGTGCCAGTCCGGCTCGAACAGGGCGATTGCCGCCGCTTCTCCGGCGTCTAAATCCGCCAGATTCAGGCTCGCCGCTTCCTGCATGTCGGTTTCGATGGCGCGGCGCTCGCCGTTCAGGCGGTCGAGTTCGCGCCCCAGTTCGAGCGCGCGCGCCTCGTCGTCGGCGAGCAGACATTCGACCCCCAGACTCATGTCGGCCAGTCGTCCGGCGGCGTTCAGTCGCGGCCCGGCCGCGAAACCGAGGTCGAAGGCGTTCGCCCGCGTCGGGTCGCGCCGCGCCACCGCGAACAGCGCGCGCACTCCTGGCTGCATCCGCCCGGCGCGGATGCGCTGCAAGCCTTGCGAGACGAGGATGCGGTTGTTGTGGTCGAGCGGCGACACGTCGGCGACGGTGCCGAGCGCCACGAGGTCGAGCAGGTCGGCGAGGTTCGGTTCGCGTCCGTCGGCAAAGGCGGCGCGCCCGCGCAGTTCGGCGCGCAGCGCCAGCATGACGTAGAACATCACCCCGACGCCCGCCATCGCCTTGCTCGCGAACGCGCAGCCGGGCTGGTTGGGGTCGACGATGATGTCGGCTTCCGGCAGCGTCTCGCCCGGCAAGTGGTGGTCGGTGACGACCGTGGCGATGCCCAGTTCGCGCGCCGCCGCGACCCCTTCGACGCTGGCGATGCCGTTGTCGACGGTGATGAGCACTTCCGG
>JAISSY010000081.1 GCA_031272995.1 Azoarcus sp. | reverse complement strand
GGCGCTTCGAGGGCGCGCACCGACTTCCCGTTTAACCGCCGGTCGGAAAGACCTGGGCGGCACCAGAGTGCGAAAACGGACGGCAGGCTATCACGCCGACGAACGGCGGACAACCGGCGAACGAGCGGCCAAATCGTTCCGCTCATCCGCGACGCCGCAGCAGGAACACAGGAATCAAGGCGCGGCGTGACCCAATTCATTGCAGAGTAAATTCCACAATGATAATTTTAAGTAACAAGTGCTTCATTTAAGTGACAAAGTGGTTTTTCGTTCGCATCCAGACAGGATGCTTTTTGGATTACATGGATACGAACACGGACGCGGTGCGGGCGGCGGCGGAAACGGCGGCGACGGCGAAACACAAAATCCTTCTGGTAGACGACAGCAGCGAGAGCCTG
Source organism: Azoarcus sp. (assembly GCA_031272995.1). Lineage (GTDB taxonomy): Bacteria > Pseudomonadota > Gammaproteobacteria > Burkholderiales > Rhodocyclaceae > WRNU01. Next base: position 9,249 of record JAISSY010000081.1, on the reverse strand, counting down.
TATGCGTTGGCGCGCATCCTCGCTTCCACCTACGAGGTGCGCATCGCCACTGGCGGCGAACTGGCCTTGCAACTCATCGCCCGCGAGCGCCCCGACCTCGTTCTTCTCGACATCGTCATGCCGGGCATGAGCGGATTCGATCTGCTCGAACGTCTAAAGGGCGACGAGGCCACGCGCGAGATTCCGGTCGTTCTCGTCACCAGTCTGGAAGAAGACGACAAGGAAGAACGGGGTTTGAGCCTCGGCGCGGTCGACTACATTCGCAAGCCCTTCAAGGCCGGCATCGTGCGCTCGCGCGTCTCCATGCAGCTCAAGCTCAAGGCCGAGGCCGAATTCCTGCGCGAGAGAGCGGATCACCTGGCGCTGCAAGCGATGCAGCGCAACAGGGAATTGCTGGAAGGGCGCACGGTGGCGATTATGACCATGGTGACGCTGGCCGAGGAGCGCGACAACGAAACCGGCGCTCACATGCAACGCACCCAGCATTACGTGCGCGTCCTCGCCGAGGCGCTGCGCGATCACCCGCGTTTTCGCGATTATCTGACCGACGCCGCCATCGACATTTTGTTCAAATCGGCGCCGCTCCATGACATCGGCAAAGTTGGCATTTCCGACAGCATTCTGCTCAAGCCGGGGCGCTTGACCAAGCCGGAGCGCAAGATCATGCAGGATCATCCGCTCATCGGCTTCAACGCCATCAAGAAGGCGGAACGGAAGCTCGGCCATACGCTCGATTTTCTGGAATGCGCCAAGGAGATCATCTACAGCCATCACGAAAGATGGGACGGCTCCGGCTACCCGCAAGGGCTGACCGGCGACGAAATACCCATTCCCGCGCGCCTGATGGCGCTGGCCGACGTGTACGACGCGCTGCTGTGCCGGCGCGTCTACAAGGGCGCGATGTCGCACGAGGAGGTGACGGAAATCATCGCCGCCGCCAGCGGCAGCCATTTCGACCCCGACGTGGTGACGGCTTTTCTGGAGCACGAGCAAGAATTCCGCGACATCGCCCGCCGTTTCCCGGATTGGCTGCCATGCTGCGGCGATAATCAAAATGGATAATCTCGGGGGTAAGTTCGATGTATAGAAAAAGCAAAGGCGAGTACCTCGACTTGCTGCTGGACAATACGCCGAACATCGTGTTCATGCTCGACGAGCATGGCATTGTCGATTATTGCTGTTCGTTGTTCGTGCGCGAACTGGGCTTGCAGAGCACCGACGAAATCGTCGGAAAGCATTTCACCGACATATATCGGCTTTTTGGCAGCGAGCAACTCCTTGCGGACGCGCAACGGGTGTTCGACGAAATCCGCATCAGCGGCGTGGCGCAGGATTCCGAACTGAAAATGGATTTTTCCGGCAAGGGCAAGCCGCGCGCCTACAACGTGCAATCGCTGCCCCTGTTCGACCGCGACGGGCATTTCCGCGGCGCTTACGTGCATTTCGTCGACGTCGGCCAACTGCGGTTGTCGATGGCCGACCGCTACGGGCGTCTGCTGCTCGACGCCCTGCCCATTAGTTGTTCGCTGCGTGACGCCGACCACTCCATCGTGTACGGCAACCAGAAGATGCTGGACATCTTCAATGCCGACAGCGTCGAGGAGGTGAACGCCAATTTCCGCGCCTACGACAAGATCTTGCAGCCCGACGGCGAGGAGAGCGGACAGAAAGCCGCCACCCTGTTCGCCGCCGCCGAGAGGGAGGGCGCCTGCTCGTTGCGCTGGACGTACAAGACCCTCGAAGGCGATCCGTTGCCGCTCGAAACCGAAATCGTCCGTGTGCCCTGGCAGGGCGGCTGGCGGCTGGCCTGTTTTTCGCGCGACCTGCGCGAGGATCAGAAGCAGGCGGCGCGGATTCATGCCGCCGAACGGCGGGTGCAGGCGATGTTCGACGCCACCCCCCTGTGCGTGTTCATCATCGACAGCAATTGCAGGCTGCTCGATTGCAACGAGGAAGCCGTCCGCACCCTGAAAGCGCCCAGCAAGGCGTATGTGATCGAACACATGCTCAAGGATCTGAGCGCCGAAACCCAGGATCGCGGACTCGACAGCGCCACCCAGCGCAAACAGAATCTGCAGGTCGCCCGCGCCAAGGGCATCTATCGTGGCTTTTGGACTTATCGCACCGTCGACGGCGAGCCGATACCCGCCGAGGTGATTTACGTGCGCATACCGTGGGGCGACGAGCACTACATCGCCATCTACGCCCGCGATCTGCGCGAGATTCAGGCCAAAGAAAGAGAAGCGCGCAACGCCAACGAACTGCTCGAACTCATGTTCGACGCGCTCAATTGCGGCAGTTGCGTCTGGGACGAAGACCTGAATCTGGTCGATTGCAACCGCAAGCAGATCGAACAGTTCGGCTGCCGCGACAAGCGGGAGCTGATGGAGAACTTTTATGAACTTTCCCCGCCGACGCAGCCGGACGGCGAATCCAGCAAGGAGAAATCGCTGCGGCTGGTGAAGCGAGCCTTCCAGACCGGGCACGAGGATTTCTTCTGGGAGCATTACAACTGCGCCGGCGACGTCATTCCGACCGAAATCTCGCTGCGGCGGGTGAAATGGCAGGGCGGCTGGCGCGTGATCAGCAGCACGCGCAGCCTGAGCGACATCAGGAAGGCCGAGGCGCGCAACATCCAGCTCGAAGTGGAAAACCGCAGCGTGCGCGAGGCGGCGGCGATGAAGAGCAACTTCCTCGCCTCGATGAGCCACGAGATTCGCACCCCGATGAACGCCATCGTCGGTCTGGCTGATTTGATTCGCGTGGACAACCTCGACGCCAAGCAGCGCGAGTTCATCCAGAACATTCGCGGCATGTCGCACGTGCTGCTGCAAATCATCAACGACGTGCTCGATTACTCGAAGATCGACGCTGGCAAGTTCACGCTGGCGCCGACCGATTACAGCATTCGCCGCGTGCTCGACAGCGTCGGCTCGCTCACCCGCGCCACCATCGGCGACAAGCCGCTCACCTTCCGCTCCCGCATCGACGACGACGTGCCCGACACGCTCTACGGCGACGAAGTGCGGGTGCAGCAGATTCTGTTCAACATCCTCAACAACGCGGTCAAATACACGCTGCGCGGCGGCATCGACCTGCACGTCGGGCGCGAGGTGAAAAACGGCAAGGATTATCTCGTCATCGTCATCGCCGACACCGGCATTGGCATCCGCGAGGAGGATCTGCCGCATCTGTTCGATCGCTTCGCGCAGTTCGACTCGCACAAGAACCGCAACGTTTCCGGCACCGGGCTGGGGTTGCCGATCACGCGTGAAATCGTCTCGATGATGGCGGGCGAACTCGTCGTCGAATCCGAATACGGCATGGGCACGACCTTCAAGGTATATCTGCCGATCGTTGCGGGCGACCCGGAGAAGGTCAAGCACAACGAAACCGCCATGGCGCGCGTCGTCGCCACGCCGGATGCGCGCGTGCTGGTGGTCGACGACAGTGAAATCAACCTCGCGGTGGCGCTCGGCTACCTCTCCCGCCACGGCATCCAGGCGGAAACCGCCGCCAGCGGCGTCGAGGCTGTCGCCAAAATCGCCGCCGAGCCGTTCGATCTCGTCTTCATGGATCACATGATGCCGGAGATGGACGGCGTCGAAGCGACGCGCGAGATTCGCGCCATGCAGGGAGGGCGCTACCGTGATCTGCCCATCATCGCGCTCACCGCCAACGCCATCGCCGGAGTGCGGGAGGGCTTTCTCGAAGCGGGGATGAATGATTTCATCGGCAAGCCCATCGACCCGCGCGAGTTGAACGCCGCGCTGTTGCGCTGGCTGCTGCCGGAGAAGCGCACCGTTAGCGAGGCCGACACCATCGCGCCGCGCCATGCCCACGGCGACCCGTTCGCCGTGCTCGACCGCGAGGCGGCGCTCGACCGCGTCGAAGGCGACGAGGAGTTGTATCGCAAGCTGGCGTGCGTCTTCCCCGCCGCGCACGCCGACGATCCGGCGCAGGCCGCCGCCATGCTGGCGGCGGGCGACCTTAAAGGCGCGCGGCGCGTGGCGCATACCCTGAAAAGCGCCGCCGCCACGCTGGGTGCGATGCGTCTCAGCCGCGCCGCCGCCGCCGTCGAGGCGGCTCTGGCCGACGACGCGACGCCCGTGAGCGCCGACGACGAAGCTTTGCGCGTCATGGCCGACGAACTCGCATCGGCGCTGGAGGAATTGCGCCGCTACAACGCCGCGAACGAAGTGCAAGCGCCGGCGACGCCGTTCGACGCCGAACGGGCGCTGGCGCTGCTCGAACGACTGGAGCCGCTGCTCGCTAAAGGCAGCTTCGAGTGCCTGGCTCTGGCGGAGGAGATCGACTGGACGGTCGCCGCGCTCGGCGAATCCGGGCGCGCATTCGCCGCCGCGCTCGGCAATTTCGATTGGCCGACGGCGCTCAAAACCCTGACGGCGCTACGCGACGCCATCGCCGAACAGGCGACGCCCGGCGCGCTGGAGGAAAAACGATGAAAACCCCGACCGCAACCCCCGCGGCAACTGTGACCGGCAGGAAAAGCCGCGTGCTGCTGGTCGACGACCACGCCGAAAATCTGCGCATGCTCGGCCACATATTGTCTTCCGGCTACGACATCCGAATCGCGCGCAGCGGCGAACAGGCGTTGGCCCTCGTCGCCCGCGAGTTTCCCGATCTGATCCTGCTCGACATCATGATGTCGGGCATGAGCGGCTTCGATGTGCTGGAGCGCCTGAAGTCGAATCCGAAGACGCGCCACATTCCGGTCATCTTCATCACCGGCCTGATCGGCGAGAACGAGGAAGAAAAAGGTTTCCTGCTCGGCGCCGCCGATTACATCCGCAAACCGTTCCGCGCCTCCATCGTCAAGGTGCGCGTCGACACGCAACTGCGCGCCAAGGCCACTGCCGACTTCGTGCGCGACCGCGCTGAACAGATGGTGGGCGACATCACCCGCCGCACCCGCGAAGTGCTGGTCGGGCAGGGCGTCGCGCTCATGACCATGGCCGCGCTCACCGAGGCGCGCGACGGCCATGGCGGCTATCATCTCGCCCGCACGCAGAATTACGTGCGCATCCTCGCCAGCATGTTGAAAATCCATCCGCGCCATCGCGACGAGTTCGACGACAACGCCATCGACATGCTCTATAAATCGGCGCCGCTCCACGATCTCGGCATGATCGCGGTGCCGAACGAAATCCTCGCCAAGCCCGGCCCGCTCGACGACGCCGAACGCGAAATCGTGCGGCGTCACCCCGAATTCGGGTTTCAAGCCCTGCTGCGTCAGGAGGAGATGTCCGGCGGCGAGCGTGAAATCCTCGCATATGCCAAGCAGATTATTTACAGCCACCACGAGAAATGGAACGGCAGCGGCTATCCGCAAGGGCTGGCGGGCGAGGCGATTCCGATCGCGGCGCGATTGATGGCGCTCGCCGATGCCTACGACGCCCTTACCGGCGGACGCGTCTATCGCGCCGCCGTCGGTCACGAGGAAGCGGGCAAGATCATCGTCGCCTCCAGCGGCAGCCACTTCGACCCCGACGTCGTCGCCGCATTCGTCGCCCGCGAGCGTGAATTCGCCGAGGTGGCGCAGCGTTTCGCAGACCCGCCGCAGCCTTGAGAAGCGTTCCCCCCTTCGACATGGAGCGGAGCATGGTCGAGAAAACGACCTGATGCGCGGTCGACAACCTCGACGAACTGCAAAAACGCTATCTAGACGCCCCCGCCTGCGCCGGCTAGAAAAACAATCGTCGTTCATGCGCCGCCGTCGCCGGCGCAACCCGTATTTATGCACTTGCCTCGCGCCCGCGATGCGTTAGGATGCCCATCCTTCTGGGTTTTTTCGGTTTGGGCGAGGGCGGTTTCATGATTCTGGTCACGGGCGGCGCGGGCTTCATTGGCGGCAACTTCATTCTCGATTGGCTGGCGGAGCGTGACGAGCCGATCATCGATCTCGACGTGCTCACCTACGCCGGCAACATGGAAACGCTGGCCGACATCGAGGACGACCCGCGTCATTTCTTCGTGCACGGCGACGTTTGCGACCGCGACCTCGTCGACGGGCTGCTGGAAAAATACAAGCCGCGCGCCATCGTCCATTTCGCCGCCGAGAGCCACGTCGACCGCTCGATTCACGGGCCGGGCGAATTCATCCGCACCAACGTCAAGGGCACCTTCACCATGCTGGAAGCGGCGCGCGCCTACTGGGACACGCTCACCGGCGAGGCAAGGGCGGCGTTCCGCTTTCATCACATCAGCACCGACGAGGTCTACGGTTCGCTCGAACCCGACGCGTCGCCGTTTACCGAAGAAAACCCCCATCGTCCCAACAGCCCCTACGCCGCCAGCAAGGCCGCGTCCGACCATCTGGCGCGGGCGTGGTTCCACACCTACGGGCTGCCGGTGCTGGTCACCAACTGCTCGAACAACTACGGGCCGTACCAGTTTCCCGAAAAGCTGATTCCGCTCACCATCGTCAACGCCCTCGCCGGGCAGCCGCTGCCGGTCTATGGCGACGGGCTGAACGTGCGCGACTGGCTCTACGTCGGCGACCATTGTCGCGCCATTCGCGTCGCGCTCGAAGGCGGGCGTCCGGGCGAGGTCTACAACGTCGGCGGCCACTGCGAGCGCACCAACATCGACATCGTGCGCGCCGTCTGCGCGCTGCTCGACGACATGTGGCCGGCGGCCAGCGGCGAGAGCTATGCGCGGCTGATTACCTTCGTCGCCGACCGACCCGGGCACGACCGCCGTTACGCCATCGACGCGACGAAGATCGAGCGCGAGATGGGCTGGAAACCTTTGGAAACATTTGAAACCGGGCTGCGCAAGACGGTGCAGTGGTATCTTGCCCACCCGAAGTGGATAGAGCACGTGCAAAGCGGCGAATACCGCGAATGGATCGACAAGCAGTACGGCGTGAGCGTAAAACCGGAAACCGAAACCGCAACCGAAACATGAACGGCTGAACGGACATGAGAATCCTGCTGTTGGGCAAGGACGGTCAGGTAGGTTGGGAATTGCAGCGCGCGTTGGCGCCGCTGGGCGAGGTGGTGGCGCTCGGCTACGACGGCCAGAGCGGCCTGTCGCTCGACATCGGCGACGAGACCGCCGTGCGCGCCACGGTGGCGGCGGTGATGCCGCAGGTCATCGTCAACGCCGCCGCTTACACCGCCGTCGACCGCGCCGAGAGCGAGCCTGTTCTCGCGCGCCGCGTCAATGCCGAGGCGGTCGGCGTGCTCGCCGACGAGGCCGCCGCGCGCGGCGTCTGGCTGGTGCATTACTCCACCGATTACGTTTTCGACGGCAGCGGCGGCCGCCCGCGCCACGAGGACGACCCCACCGCGCCGCTGTCGGTCTACGGCAAAACCAAGCTCGCGGGCGAAGAGGCGATCCGCGCCAGCGGCTGTCGTCATCTCATTTTGCGTACTTCATGGGTCTATGCGGCGCGCGGCGACAACTTCGCCCGCACGATGTTGAAGCTCGCCGCCGAACGCGAACAACTGACGGTGATCGCCGATCAGGTGGGCGCGCCCACCGGCGCCGACCTCATCGCCGACGTCACCGCGCATCTGGTGCGCGCGGTGGTGAGCGCCGACGACGCCAGCCGTGGCGGCACCTATCACCTCGCGGCGGCGGGCGAAACGAGTTGGCACGGCTACGCCAATTTCGTCATCGAGGAAGCGCGTCGCCGCCACAACGCCCAGTTCAAGGTGCGTGAAATCGCTCCTGTCCTTTCTTCGGCATGGCCGTCTCCCGCCCAACGTCCGCTCAATTCGCGCCTCGACACCACGCGCCTGCAAGCCGAATTCGGCGTTTATCTTCCCGACTGGCGTTTCGGCGTCGGTCGCCTGCTCGACGAAATCCTCTGACCCGCCATGACCCCACGCAAAGGCATCCTGCTCGCCGGCGGCTCCGGCACCCGGCTCCACCCGGCCACGCTCGCGGTCAGCAAGCAATTGCTGCCGGTCTACGACAAGCCGATGGTCTATTACCCGCTCTCCACCCTGATGTTGGCGGGCATTCGCGACATTTTGCTGATCTCCACGCCGCAGGACACGCCGCGCTTCGCGCAATTGCTCGGCGACGGCGGCCAGTGGGGACTGAACATTTCCTACGCCGTGCAGCCGAGTCCCGACGGGCTGGCGCAGGCTTTCATCATCGGCGCCGACTTCGTCGCTGGCGGCCCCTCGGCGTTGGTGCTAGGCGACAACCTTTTCTACGGCCATGAACTCGCCGACGACCTGACCAGCGCCACCGCGCGCGCCAGTGGCGCCACCGTCTTCGCCTATCCGGTCAACGACCCCGAACGTTACGGCGTGGTCGAATTCGACGCCGCCGGACGCGCCGTCAGCCTCGAAGAAAAACCGGCGCATCCCAAGAGCCGTTACGCGGTCACCGGGCTTTATTTCTACGACGGCCGCGTCGTCGACATCGCCCGCGAATTGAAGCCCAGCGCGCGCGGCGAACTGGAAATCACCGACGTGAATTCGCAATACCTCGCGTGGGGCGCGCTCGACGTGCAGGTGATGGGGCGCGGCCACGCCTGGCTCGACACCGGCACGCACGAAAGCCTGCTCGAAGCCGGCTTGTTCATCCAGACCATCGAGAAACGGCAGGGGCTGAAGGTGGCCTGCGTCGAGGAAATCGCTTGGCGCGCCGGCTGGATCGACGACGAAGAATTGCTCGGCCTCGCCGCGCCGCTGGCGAAAAGCGGTTACGGGCGCTATCTGCAACGATTGCTGGAAGACAAGGTGTTCTGATGCAGGCGATTCCCACCGGCTTGCCCGACGTGCTCGTTCTGCGCCCGCAGGTGTTCGGCGACGCGCGCGGCTTTTTCATGGAAAGCTACAACGAGCGCGATTTCCAAGCCGCCACGCGCCTGAACGGCGTGCGCTTCGTGCAGGACAACCATTCGCGCTCGACCCGTGGCGTGCTGCGCGGGCTGCATTATCAAATCCGTCAGCCGCAGGGCAAGCTGGTGCGCGTCGTGCGCGGCCGCGTTTTCGACGTCGCGGTGGATTTGCGCCGTTCCTCGCCCCACTTCGGGCGCTGGACGGGCGTAGAACTGCGCGAGGAAAGCCCCGACATGCTGTGGATTCCGCCCGGTTTCGCGCACGGCTTCGCGGTGTTGAGCGACTCCGCCGATTTCCTCTACAAAGCCACCGATTTCTACGCCCCCGAATTCGAGCGCTGCATCCGTTGGGACGACCCCACCATCGGCATCGACTGGCCGTTAGCCGAACTCGGCGACCTGCTGCTGTCGGCGAAAGACCGCGC
>JAISSY010000037.1 GCA_031272995.1 Azoarcus sp. | reverse complement strand
GCCACGCTGGCGGTGACCAAAACGGTGACGATGGGCGCCGCCACGGCGGCGGCGAGCGCGGCGGCGGAGGAATAGCGGGTGGCGACCGCCACCAGCAGCCACACCGCGAGGCAGGCGAGCGCGATGACCGGCGCGATGCCGAGCAGCACGCCCAGACCGGTGGCGACGCCTTTGCCGCCCTTGAAGTGCAGGAAAACGCTGAACACATGACCGACGAAGGCCGTCACGCCGGCGAGCGCGGCGACGACCGGATCGAAACCGAGCGCGGCGGCGACCCACACCGCGAGCCAGCCCTTGAAGCAGTCGCCCGCCAGCGTCAGCGCCGCCGCGCCCTTGCTGCCGCTGCGCAGCACGTTGGTGGCGCCGGGATTGCCCGAACCGTAGCTGCGCGGGTCGGCGAGGCCGAAGATGCGGCTCGAAATGAGGGCGAAGGGAATGGAGCCGAGCAAATAGGCTCCGACGAGCAACAACAAAAGTGGCAGGATGGCCATCGTTTCTCCGTCAGTCGTACAGGGTGGGGCATGTCGGGCTAGAATTGCCGGAATTCTATTGGGAACCGCGATGAATTTCATCTTTATCGAAGGGCTGCGCCTCGACGTGAGCGTCGGAATCTATTCCCGCGAGCGTGTCGCGGCGCAGAGCGTCGAATTCGATCTGAGCTTCGGTTTGCCGGAAAAAGCCGTGCAAAGCGACGATATCGCCAATACCATCGACTATGCGAAAGTGGTCGAATGTCTGCGCGCCGAAATTGGCGAACGACATTTCAATCTGCTGGAAACGCTTGGCGAATTCGTTGCCGATCTGATCTGCAATAAATTCGCCGCTCCATGGGTGAGGATAAGGATTGCAAAACCCGGCGCATTGCGCGGCGTTCGTAAGGTCGGTATCTGTGTGCAGCGCGGAAAACCGGAAGATGGCGAGTAGTAATAAAAAAGCCCGGAGGGAACCGGGCTTTTTTATTGCAATGAACAACGCTCAAACCGCGAGCTTGTCCAGCGTGCCGCCATTGGCGAGATATTCGACCACCCAGCCCGGTTTGCGGCCATGGCCGGTCCAGCCTTGGGAAGGATTGACCGGATTGCGGTATTTGATTGCCGAGCCGGAACGGGAAGTGGCCGGCGCGGCGCCGGCGCCGCCGGCGATGGCGACCAGTTCGTTGAGGGAAAGCCCTTGATCGGCGGCGAGTTTTTGCACCTTTTTGACCAGACGCTGCGTCGCCGAGCCGCGACGGCGAATTTCGGCTTCGACTTGCGCTTTCAGCGTGCGCAGTTCCGGCAGGGGCAGAGTTTCGAGATCGAGCATATTGTTCTCCATGCGTTATGTGGGATTTACATCCGCAATTAACGTCATTGCAAGGCGTTATTACGGCAACCAACCTTTTGAACAAAAAGCGCGATTCGCATTCTGCCAGTCTTTATTATTTCTTGCAAAATGTTTTTTTAGGAAAAATCAATTATTGACTGCGCGGGTGATGTTTCTCATGCAGTTGTTTCAGCCGTTCTCGCGCCACATGGGTATAAACCTGCGTGGTGGAAATGTCGGCGTGGCCGAGCAGCATTTGCACCACGCGCAAATCGGCGCCGTGATTGAGCAAATGGGTGGCGAAGGCATGGCGCAGCGTGTGGGGCGAAATCATTTGCGGCGCGATGCCGGCGGCGCTCGCGTATTGCTTGATGATCGCCCAGAAGCGTTGCCGGGTCATCGCCGCGCCCAGACGGGAAACGAACAATTCGTCGCACAGGCGTTTGCCGAGCAGCAGCGGACGCGCTTCGCCGACGTAGCGGCGCACCCAGTCGGCGGCGACTTCGCCGAGCGGCACCAGACGCTCCTTGCTGCCCTTGCCGAGCACGCGCACGACGCCGTCGACGATGCTGAGCGCGAACACTTTCAGGCCGACCAGTTCCGACACCCGCAGCCCACTGGCGTACATCGTCTCCAGCATGGCGCGGTCGCGCAGACCGAGCGGGGTGTCGAGGTCGGGGGCGTCGAGCAGCGCCTCGACCTGCGCTTCGCTCAGGGTGCGGGGGAAGCGGCGCGCCAGCATCGGCGGATCGACCCTTGTGGTCGGGTCGTCGACGATGCGCCCGTTCAGTTGCAGGTAGCGGTAATAACGGCGGCAGGCGGACAGGAAGCGGCGCTGGCTGGTGGATTTCGAGTGGCGGCTGTAATCGGCGAGATAGGCGGCGAGTTCGGCGGCGTCGGCGCTCTCGATGGCGCCGCCGCGTTTGGCGAGCCAGCAGCCGAACAGGGTCAGGTCGCTGCGGTAGCTGGAGAGCGTGTTGCGCGCCAGACCGTGTTCGAGCCACATCGCGTCGAGAAAGGCGTCGAGTTCGGCGCGCAGCGCGGCGGGAACTTCCGGCGCGTAGGGAGGACGACCCATCGCCGCTAGCGCCGCACCTCGCCGTCGCCGAAGACGATCCACTTCTGGCTGGTCAGTCCTTCCAGCCCCACCGGGCCACGGGCGTGGAACTTGTCGGTGGAGATGCCGATTTCGGCGCCGAGTCCGTATTCGAAGCCGTCGGCGAAGCGGGTGGAGGCGTTGACCATCACCGAGGACGAATCCACTTCGCGCAGGAAACGCATGGCGCGCGTGTAGTTTTCGGTGACAATGGCTTCGGTGTGCGCCGAACTGTAGGTGTTGATGTGGGCGATGGCTTCGTCCACGCCGGCGACGACCTTGACGGCGATGATGGGGGCGAGGAATTCCTCGCGCCAGTCCGTCTCGCTGGCGGCGACGAGTTTGGCTTCGCCGATGGCGGCGCCGCGCAGGATGGCGAGCGCCTCCTCGTCACAGCGCATCTCGACGCCCTTGGCGGCGAACATCGCGGCGATGGCGGGGAGCGCCGTGGCGGCCACCGCCCGCGCCACCAGCAGGGTTTCGGCGGTGTTGCAGGTGCCGTAGCGTTGCGTTTTGGCGTTTTCGACGATGGGCACGATTTTGGCCGGGTCGGCGTCCTCGTCGATGTAGACGTGGCAGTTGCCGTCGAGGTGCTTGATGACCGGCACCTTCGCTTCGGCGGAGACGCGCGCAATCAGGCCCTTGCCGCCGCGCGGCACGATGACGTCGACGTACTGCGGCATGGTGATGAGCGCGCCGACGGCGGCGCGGTCGGTGGTGTCGACGACCTGAATCGCGTCCTCCGGCAGCCCCGCCGTTTTGAGTCCCGCGTGCACGCAGGCGGCGATGGCGCGGTTGGATTCGATGGCTTCGCTGCCGCCGCGCAGGATGGCGGCGTTGCCCGCTTTCAGGCACAGGGCGGCGGCGTCGGCGGTGACGTTGGGGCGCGCTTCGTAGATGATGCCGATGACGCCGAGCGGCACGCGCATCCGACCGACCTGAATGCCGGAGGGGCGGCGACGCACGTCGGTGATTTCGCCCACCGGGTCGGGCAGGGTGGCGATTTGCTCCAAGCCGGCGGCCATCGCTTCGACCCCTTTTTCGTTGAGGGTGAGGCGGTCGAGCATCGCCGCGTCCAGCCCGGCGCTGCGGGCGGCGGCAAGGTCTTTGCCGTTGGCGGCGACCAGCGCCGCGCTCTGGCGGCGGATTTCGGCGGCGATGGCGGCGAGCGCGTCGTTCTTGGCGGCGGTCGAGGCGGCGGCCATCAGGCGCGAGGCGGCGCGGGCGCGGCGACCGATGTCTTGCATGTAAGTATTGATGTCCATTTTGCGTTCCGTGGGCGTGAATGCGTCGGAGGGATTAAAGCACCGATTTCAGCGGCGGCACAGCCGCAGGGCGAGGAGGAGGAATTCGTCCCAGATTTCGCCGCGCGCGATGCCCTTGACCATGCGGTCGACGCGCGCCGCGTGCAGCAGCGCGGTTTGCAGGGCGGGGCGGGTCAGGCGTTTGAGCGCGGCGCGCACGGTTTGCTGGCGTTCGGAGTCGAAAATGCGTTCGGCCTTGAACAGCGCCGGCAGCGGTTGCCCGGCGTCGCTGCCGCCGCGCAGGGTCGCCAGCGTGCGGATTTCGTTGGCGAAGGCCCACAGCACCAGCGGCGGCGCGGCCCCTTCGCCGCGCAGGCCGTCGAGCAGGCGCGCGCAGCGAGCGGGGTCGCCTTCGAGCAGCGCCCGGCGCAGCATGTCGATGTCGTAGCGCGCCACGTTGAGCACCGCCGCTTCGACTTCGGCGAGCGTCAGTTCGCGTTCCTCGTAGAGCAGGCCAAGTTTGCGTATCTCCTGATGCGCGGCGAGCAGGTTGCCTTCGACGTGATTGGCGATGAAATCGAGCGCCTCGGCGGGCGCGGATTGTTTTTGCGCCGCGAGGCGCTGCGCAATCCACGCCGGCAGGCGCTCGCGCGGCGGGGTTTCGAATTCGAGCGTGACGGCGGCGCTGGTCAGCGCCTTGAACCACGCAGTTTTGCGCGCCTGCCAGTCGAGCATCGGCAGGGTGACGAGAGTGACGACGCCCTGCGGCGGCGCGGCGGCGTAGCGTTGCAGGGCGTCGCCGCCTTCGCGTCCCGGTTTGCCGGTGGGCAGGCGCAGGTCGATGAGCTTGGAGCCGCCGAACAGCGACAGATTGCCCGCCGCCGCCGTCAGTTCGTCCCAACGAAAGCCGGCGTCGACCACCAGCGTTTCGCGCTCGTCGAACCCCTGCCGGCGCGCGGCGGCGCGGATGGCGTCCGCCGCTTCCAGCGCCAGCAATTCGTTGCCGTGCACGACCCATAGCGGGTCGAGCGGCTTTTCGAGCCGTTTGGCGAGGTCTGCGGGGCGCAGGTTCACGGCTGCTCGGACGGGGGTTCCGACGGCTGTTCCGGCTGTGGTTCCGATGGCTGCTCTGGCCGCCATGCGACCAGACGGCGCATGAGTTGGCCGACCAAATCGCTTTCCATGTCGCGGTAGAGCAGTTCTTCTTCCTGCGACTTGCCGAGAATCATTTCGTCGCTGAAGGTATATTCGCGCCGCACCGACAGGCTGGTGGGCGGAATCAGTTCCTTGTTGTCGCGGTCGACGAGGCGGAAACGCAAGGTCTGGCCCAACTCGTATTCGCGCACCTTGCCGGTGGCGGTGAGGCTGAGAATTTCACGCGTGCGCTTGTTGGAGAGAATCTGCAACTGCACGTCCGCCGCTTTCGCGTCTTCCTCGATTTTGGTGGCGCCGCTCAGGGCTATCTGACGCCGCAGCGCCATGCCGAGTTCGGAATATTGGCTCGCGCCGACGTAGGCGGTGGCGAAGGCCAGCGGCTGCGGGCCGCGCAGATGGAAGCCGCAGCCGGCGGCGAGCGTTGCGAGCGCGAGGGCGGCGAGGAAGGGGCGGGCGAGGCGAGCGAGCGAAGGAGTCATAGCGTCAGACCACGATGTTGACCAGACGGCGCGGCACCACCACCACCTTGCGGGGCGGCTTGCCGGCCATGAATTTTTGCGCCGCCTCGGTGGCGAGCGCCGCGTTTTCGATTTCCGCCGTGGCGGCGGCGGCGGGTACGCGCAGACTGCCGCGCAGCTTGCCGTTGATTTGCAGCATCAGTTCGATTTCGTCCTGCGCCAGCGCGGCGGCGACCGGCTCCGGCCAAGGGGCGGCGAGGATGTCGTCGCCGAAGGCGCACTCGCGCCACAGCACGTGCGCGATGTGCGGGGTAATCGGCGAGAGCAGGCGCAGCAGGATGGAGAAGCCTTCGCTCGCCACCGCTTGCGTCGCGGCGTCCTTGCCGGCGAGCTTTTCGAGCGCGTTGAGTATCTTCATCGCCGCCGACACCACGGTGTTGAACTGGAATTTGCCGAAATCGTGGTTGGCCTGCTTGAGATGGCCGTGGATTTCGCGGCGCGCGTCGGCCAGCGCCGGGGGCGGCGTGTCGGCGATTTTCGCGCGCGCGCCGCCGGCCTGGGCGAGGTCGTAGCCGTAGCTCCATACCCGGCGCAGGAAGCGCGACGCGCCCTCGACGCCGGAATCCGACCATTCGAGTTGCTGTTCGGGCGGGGCGGCGAACATGATGAACAGGCGCGCGGTGTCGGCGCCGTACTGGTCGATGAGCGCCTGCGGGTCGACGCCGTTGTTCTTCGACTTCGACATTTTTTCGGTGCCGCCGAGGTCGACCGGCTGGCCGTCGGCCTTCAGGGTCGCGCCCACCGGGCGACCGCGCTCGTCGGTTTCCACCGCGACGTCGGCGGGGTTGAACCACTGCCGCTTGCCATCCTCGCCCTCGCGGTAGAAGGCGCTCGCCACCACCATGCCCTGCGTGAGCAAGCGGGTGAACGGCTCGGAAGCCTCGACCAGTCCGCAATCGCGCATGGCGCGGGTGAAGAAGCGCGAATAGAGCAGGTGCAGGATGGCGTGTTCGATGCCGCCGACGTATTGGTCGATGGGCGCCCAATAATTGGCGCGCGCGTCGACCATCGCGGCGGCGTTGTCGTTGCAGGCGTAGCGCAGGAAATACCAGGACGATTCGACGAAGGTGTCGAGCGTGTCGGTTTCGCGCCGCGCCGGCTTGCCGCATTTCGGACAGGCGCATTCGTAAAACGACGCCATTTTTGCCAGCGGCGAGCCGCGCCCGGTGATTTCGACGTCTTCCGGCAGCGCGACGGGAAGTTGCTCGTCGGGCACCGGCACGTCGCCGCAATCGTCGCAGCGAATCATCGGAATCGGGCAGCCCCAGTAGCGTTGGCGCGAAATGCCCCAGTCGCGCAGGCGGTACTGCACGCGCTTTTGTCCCAGACCCTTGGCGGCGAGGTCGGCGGCGATGGCGTTGGTCGCGGCGTCGAAATCCAGTCCGTCGTACTTGCCGGAATTCACCAGCTTGCCGTGCTCGGCGTAGGCGTCGCGCCACGGCGCCGCCGTGTCCTCGTACAGCCCGTGCGTCGAGCGAATCACCATCTGGATGGGCAGCCCGTACTTGCCCGCGAAAGCGAAGTCGCGCTCGTCGTGCGCCGGCACCGCCATCACCGCGCCTTCGCCATAGCCCATCAGCACGTAGTTCGCCACCCATACCGGCAGATATTCGCCGGTGAGCGGATGCACGACGCGCAGACCCGTGTCCATGCCCTTCTTTTCCATCGTCGCCAAATCGGCTTCGGCGACGCCGCCCTGACGGCATTCCTCGACGAAAGCGGCCAGTTCGGGGTTGCCCGCCGCCGCCTGCGCGGCGAGCGGGTGTTCGGCGGCCACCGCGACGTAGGTCGCGCCCATCAGCGTGTCGGCGCGGGTGGTGAAGACCTTGAGCACGCCGGCCTTGCCGATGGTCGCCAGCTCGTAGGGGAAATGCACCTCCACCCCTTCGCTGCGGCCAATCCAGTTGCGTTGCATCGTCTTGACCTGCTCCGGCCAGCCGGGCAAATCGTCCAGCGCCGCGAGCAGTTCCTCGGCGTAGGCGGTGATGCGCATGTAATACATGGGAATTTCGCGCTTCTCGACGACCGCGCCGGAGCGCCAGCCGCGCCCGTCGATGACCTGCTCGTTGGCGAGCACGGTCTGGTCGACCGGGTCCCAATTCACCGTGCCGAGCTTCTTGTAAATCAGCCCTTTCTCGAACAGGCGCGTAAACAGCCATTGTTCCCAACGGTAATACGACGGCGAGCAGGTGGCGATTTCGCGCGACCAGTCGATGGCGAAGCCGAGTCGCTTCAACTGCCCCTTCATGTAGTCGATGTTGGCGTAAGTCCATTTCGCCGGCGGCACGCCGTTGGAGATGGCGGCGTTTTCCGCCGGCATTCCGAAGGCGTCCCATCCCATCGGTTGCAGGACGTTGAAGCCGCGCATACGGTGATAGCGCGCCAGCACGTCGCCGATGGTGTAGTTCCTGACGTGCCCCATGTGCAGCTTTCCCGAAGGGTAGGGGAACATCGACAGGCAGTAATACTTGGGGCGGGCGGCGTCCTCGCTGACGCGAAAGGCCGAGGTCGTCTCCCAGTAATGTTGGGCGGAGGACTCGACGGCGGCGGGTTGGTATTTGTCCTGCATGGGGTTCGAGCGGTGGCGTGGAAACGTCGCAGTATATCGCTTGCCGGGGGCGTCGGCTCGCGCCGATTCATTGCAGCTTGCCGCGCACCAGTCGCGCCGCCAGCGGCAGGGTCACGGCGGCGATGAGCGCCATCGGCCATGCGTTGGCGAACACTTCCGAGGCCGGCATCGCTTTCAGAAAGCTGCCGTGCAGGATGAGCAGGAAATGCTTGAGCGGAATGGCCTGCGCCAGCCATTGCAAGGCTTCGGGCATGTTGTCGACCGGAGTGGCGAAGCCGGACAGCACCATGGTGGGAATGGCGAGGGCGAAACAGCCGAGAATCGCCTGTTGCTGGGTCGAGCACACGGCGGAAATCGCCAGCCCGATGCCGACGATGGAGAGGATGAACAGCAACATGCTGCCGAACAGCAGCGCGAACGAGCCGGTAAATGGAATGCCGAAGCCGAAGACGGCGGTCGCTTCCATCAGCAGCGCCAGCGTCGCGCCAATCAGAAAACCGGGCGCGGTCTTGGCAACGATGATTTCGGCGGGAGTGCAGGGCGACACCAGCAACTGCTCGAAAGTGCCGAGT
This sequence comes from Azoarcus sp., assembly GCA_031272995.1. GTDB lineage: Bacteria > Pseudomonadota > Gammaproteobacteria > Burkholderiales > Rhodocyclaceae > WRNU01. The sequence continues at coordinate 10,328 of JAISSY010000037.1, read as the reverse complement.
TCGCGTTCGCGCGCAATCGAAAGGGCAGTCAGCAGCAGCGCCGAAATCGTCAGCAGCACCCCGGCCAGCCCCGGCACCACGAACCAGCGATAAGTCAGGTTGGGATTGAACCAGTGCCGCACCGGCGCGATGTCGCGCACGTTGCCCGCCGAAATTCCCATGCCGGCGCTGGCGGCGATGGTCTGAAAGTAGCCGAGGGCGATTTGCCCGGCGTAGCTGCGACGCCCGTCTATCAACACCTGCACGGTGGCCTGCCCGCGCCGGGCGTCGCGTGAAAAGGTCGGCGGCACGACGAGCGCGGCGAGCACGCGCTGCTCGTCGAGCATGGCGGCGACTTCGGCTTCGCTGGTGGCGACGTGGACGCGGCGCACCAGTTCGGAGGCGGTGGCGCGCTGCACGAACTCCAGCGCCGCGCCGCCCGCGTCGCGGTTGAGGATGGCGATGTCGACGTTCTTCACTTCCAGCGTGAACGCGAAGCTGAGAATCGCCAGTTGCACCAGCGGCGGCACGAACAGGATGACGCGGCTTTTCGGGTCGCGCAGCACGCAGAGCAATTCCTTGACGATTTGGGCGCGCAGACGGACGAACGACAGACGCATTTCAACGCTCCAGATTCTTTTTCAGCCGCGAGCGCGCCGCGAGGAAAAGCAGCGCCCCCAACGCGAAAATCGCCGCCAGTTGCGGCAGTATCAGCGACCACACGTCGCCGACCAGAAACACCGTCTGCAGGATGGCGATGAAATAGCGCGCCGGCACGAAATAACTGATGAAGCGCAGCGGCGCGGGCATGGCGGCGATTTCGAACAGAAAGCCCGACAACAGAAAAGTGGGCAGAAAAGCCGAAATCATCGCCACCTGCGACGCGGTGAACTGATTCCGGGCGACGACCGAAATCAGCACCCCCTGACTGAGCGCCGGGAACATGAACACCGCCGCGGCCACGAACAGCGTCAGCGCCGAACCGCGCATGGGCACGCCGAACAGCGTTACCGCCAGCGTCGCGGTGATGGCGGTGGCCAACATGCCGAGCGCGAAATAGGGCAGCAGCTTGCCGACGAGCAACTCGATGAGCGTCACCGGCGTCGACAACAGCCCCTCCATGGTGCCGCGCTCCCACTCGCGCGCCACCACCAGCGCGGTGAGCAGGACGCCAATCATCGTCATCACGATGGCGATGGCGCCGGGTACGAGGGCGCGGCGGCTTTCGAGTTCCGGGTTGAACCAGAAACGCGGTTGCAGGACGATGCCGCCCGCGCCCGCGCCGTCGCGGCGCTCGGACAGCGTGGCGGTGGCGGCGGCGCGCGCGTAGTTGGCGACGAAATTGGCCAGCATCGGCTGGCCGCCGTCGGTGACGACCTGCACCAGCGCCGCGTCCGACGAACGCAGCCGGCGGTCGAAATCCTGCGGAATCACCACGTAGCCGCGTAGCCGCCCCGCCACCACCTGCGCCGCCACTTCGCGGCGGTCGCGCGCCGGGGTGACGCGAAAATATCGGCTGCCCGCGAAGGAAGCCGCCATCGCCTGCGCCGCTTCGCTGTCGCACTCCAGCACGACGCCGAGCGGCACGCGCCGCACGTCGAGCGACACCGCGAACGCGAACAGAAAGAGCAGCGCCACCGGCAACACGAAAGCGACGATGAGGGTCGACGGGTCGCGCACGATTTGCAGGCTTTCCTTCTTGACGATGGCGAGCAGGCGTCGCGCGCTCACGCCGTTCATGGCTGCGCCTCCGCCTTTTCGCTGGCGCGGATGAGGGCGATGAAGGCTTCCTCCATCGTCGGCGTCGGGCTTTGCGCCGAGGCCGCGCGCGCCTTGAGGGCGTCGGGGGTGTCGAGCGCGATGACGCGCCCGCGCACCATCAGCGCGATGCGGTCGCAGTATTCGGCCTCGTCCATGAAGTGCGTCGTCACCAGCACGGTCACGCCCTTGCGCACCAGCCCGTTGATGTGGGTCCAGAATTCGCGCCGTGTCACCGGGTCGACGCCCGAAGTCGGCTCGTCGAGAAACAGCACCGGCGGGCGGTGCATCAGGGCGCAGGACAGCGCCAGCCGTTGCCGGTAGCCGAGCGCGAGTTCGGCGGGAGCGGCGTCGAGAAAGGGGCCGAGGTCGAAAGTCTCCACCATTTCGGCGACGCGCGCCTTTTTCTCCGCGCCCGACAGGCCATAGACGCCCGCCGAGAATTCGAGGTTCTGCCGCACCGACAACAGCCCGTAGAGCGAGAATTTCTGCGCCATGTAACCGAGCCGGCTCTTGGCGTCGCTGGCGGCGCGCGCGAGGTCGATGCCCGCCACCTGCGCCATCCCCGCGCTCGGTTTGAGCAGGCCGCAAAGCATCTTGAAGGTGGTCGATTTGCCGGCGCCGTTGGGGCCGAGCAGGCCAAAAATCTCCCCCGGCGTCACGGCAAAATCCACGTTCTCGGCGGCGACGAAATCGCCGAAGCGGCGCGTCAGCCGCTCGCAACGTACCGCCGCGCCGGCATCGAGCGTGACCGTCGGCATCCGTTCGGCCAGCAGCGACACCCCGCCGGGGCCGCCGCCGAGCATGTCTACGAAAGCGTCCTCGAAACACGGCGCGACCGGCTCCGCTTCGCTGTCCGCCGCGTGGGCGAGGGCGCACACGCCGTCGAGCGCCGCGCCTTCGCGCACGACAACCCGTATCGCGCTGCCCTGAATCACGCCGTCGCTGACTTCGGGCAGTTGCACGAGTCGGGTGAGCAGGGCGCGCCGGTCGCCGCGCGGATTGGCGAGTCGAAACGCGCGCCCGGCGAGCCTTGCAGTCAATTCCCCCGGCGGGCCGTCGAAGGCCAGTCGTCCGCCGTTGCAGAGCAGCACCGCTTCGCACTGTTCCGCTTCGTCGAGATAGGCGGTCGACCACACCACGGTCATGCCTTCGCGCGTCAGCTCGCGCACCATTCGCCACAAATCCTGCCGGCTCAGGGGGTCGACGCCGACGCCCGGCTCGTCGAGCAGCAGCACGCGCGGCTGCGCCATCAGCGCGCAGGCCAGCCCCAGTTTCTGCTTCATGCCGCCGGAGAGTTTGCCCGCCAGCCGTTCGGTAAACGGCTCCAGCCGGGTGAAGGCGAGCAGGCGCGCGAACGCGTCCGCCTGTTCGCCCTCCGGCAATTCGCGCAGCGCGGCGTAAAGCCGCATGTTTTCCAGCACCGTCAGGTCTTCGTAGAGGCCGAAGCGTTGCGGCATGTAGCCGGTAAGGTCGGCGATGCGCGCCTGTTCGCGCACGGTGTCGAAGCCGCATACGGAAATCTCGCCCGCGCTCGGCGTCAGCAGCCCGGCCATCAGGCGCATCAGGGTGGTTTTGCCCGCGCCGTCCGGCCCGACCAGCCCGGTCAGCCGTCCGGGCAGGATGCGGGCGCTCACGTCATGCAGGGCTTCCACCGCGCCGAAGCGTTTGCTCACGTTGTCGAGCGTCACCCCGGCTGAATCCATCTCAGGGCGTCGCGTCGTGGACATGCACCGTGACCGGCATCCCCTGCCGCAAGGCTTTGGCGTCGCCGGCGACGACGATGCGGATGCGATAGACCAAATCGGAGCGCAACTCGGTCGTCTCCACCGATTTGGGGGTGAACTCGGCGCGCGGCGAGATGAAGCCTATCGTGCCCTCGTAGCGTTCGTCGCCGCCGTCGAGCGCAATCGTCACCTTGCCGCCGGGGCGCACGCGGCGCAGTTGCGGTTCGCTGACGTAGGCGCGCACATACACCGGCGCTTGCAGCGACAGGGTGAACACGGGCAGGTTCGCCGTCGCCATGCTGCCCGCTTCGAGCAGGCGCACCGAAACCACGGCGTCGGCGGGCGCGACGAGGCGTGTGTCCTCCAGCGCGGTGCGCGCCTGTTGCAGTTGCGCGCCCGCGTAGGCCATGCGCGCCTCGGCGGCGGCGATGTCCTCGCTGCGCGCGCCTTCCACCCGCAGCGACAGGGCTTGCCGCGCCGCCGACAACGCGGCGCTGGTCTGGTCGCGGGCGCTGCGGGCGGCGTCGGTGGCGCGTTCGCTCACCGCGCCGCTGGCGAGCAGCGAATTCACCCGTTCGTATTCGAGCCGCGCGTCGAGCGCCGCCGCTTCGGCGCGCCGCATCTCGGCGCGCGCCTGTTCGATTTCCTGACTGCGATTGCCCTTGCGGAGTTTTTCCAGTTCCGCCGCCGCCTGCGCCTCGGCGGCCTGCGCCACCGCCATCGCGTCCTCGAACGGCTGCGCGTCCAGTTCGGCGAGCAACTGACCTTTCGTCACCGTCGCGCCTTCGTCGACCAACAGCCGCGCCACCCGTCCGGGCTGGCGAAAAGCCAAATCCACCTCGCGGATGTCGACGTTGCCGTACAGAACGAGCGGAACCTCGCCCCCCTCGCGGCTCCACCAAAAAGCGCCCGCCAGCACGCCAATCAGCACGAGGATGGCGAGCACCGGGCGAACGAAACGAGCGGGCGAGGGAGTCATGATGGCTTGAACTCTCAAGCCCTATTGTGCCGCGTAACAGTCGACTACGGCGGTTCGGCGCGCGGACAAAAAAACACCCGGCGAGGCCGGGTGTGAATTCTCCTGTGAAGGAGAGGGAGGGAACATGCGGGGGCAAGCGAGCCCCGGAAAAACTGTCGAACTGCTCGATTCAGACGGCTTAAATGGTGTCCTGCAAAAATTCCGTTGGCTGACCAACACTTCTTTGTCCGTGTGCCCTTATGCACATCGACCCTGACCATGAACAAGGTCGAAATGCTGCCATGCACAATACCGAGTGTAGACCACGTTTTAGCGGCTTGCAATGTGTAAAAGTAGGCAGGTTCGACAAAATGCAAGAAAGCGCCGACGAACGGGGGCGAAGCCGCCTTTCGTTCGACGTGGCGATTACGCAACGGTTCGCGGGATACGACTTTGCGCCGCGCCGCCGCAATAAAACTCCGGCGAATGAAGTCGGAGCGAGCGGGCGGTTAGAATGGCGGCCTTTCCATGAGTTTTACGCCCGATGACCGACCTGCTCGCCCACCTCAATCCGCAACAAATCGAGGCCGTCACGCTTCCCGCCGAACCTGCGTTGGTGCTGGCGGGGGCGGGGTCGGGCAAGACGCGGGTGCTCACGACCCGCATCGCGTGGCTGTTGCACAACGGGCTGGTTTCGCCGGCGGGAATCCTTGCCGTCACTTTCACCAACAAGGCGGCGCGCGAGATGCAGGCGCGGTTGGGGGCGATGCTGCCGCTCGATACGCGCGGCATGTGGATTGGCACTTTCCACGGGCTGTGCAACCGGCTGCTGCGCGCTCATCACCGCGACGCCGGATTGGCGCAGTTGTTCCAGATTCTCGACGCCGCCGACCAACTGGCGGCCATCAAGCGCATGGTGAAGGCGCTCAACGTCGACGACGAGAAATTTCCGCCGCGCGAGTTGCAGCACTTCATCAACGCCCACAAGGAGGCGGGACTGCGCCCGCACGCGGTCGAGGCGTTCGATGACTACACGCGCCGTCGCGTCGAGCTTTATCAGGAATACGAGGCGCAATGCCAGCGCGAATCGGTGGTCGATTTCGCCGAATTGCTGCTGCGCTGCTTCGAGTTGCTGCAAAGGAACGAGCCGATTCGCCGCCACTATCAGCAACGCTTCCGCCACATCCTCGTCGACGAGTTTCAGGACACCAACGCGCTGCAATACCGCTGGCTGAAACTGCTCGCCTGCGAAGGCGGCGAGGGCGGCGCGGCGCTCTTTTGCGTCGGCGACGACGACCAGAGCATCTACCGCTTTCGCGGCGCGGAAGTCGGCAACATGCGCGACTTCGAGCGCGAATTCCACGTTCGCCACCTGATTCGGCTGGAGCAGAACTACCGCTCGCACGGCAACATCCTCGACGCCGCCAACGCCATCATCCGCCACAACGGCGACCGTCTCGGCAAGAACCTGTGGACGGAGCATGGCGCGGGCGAACCGATACGCGTCTTTGAGGCGATGACCGACCTCGACGAGGCGCGCTGGATTGTCGATGAAGTCTCGACGCTGGCGCGCGAGGGCATGGCGAGAAGCGACATCGCCTTGCTTTACCGCGCCAACGCGCAATCGCGCGTGCTCGAACACCAGTTGTTCTCGGCGGGGGTGCCGTATCGCGTCCACGGCGGGCTGCGCTTTTTCGAACGTCAGGAAATCAAGCACGCGCTCGCCTATCTGCGCCTCATCGCCCATGCCGACGACGACACCGCCTTCCAGCGCGTGGTGAACTTCCCGCCGCGCGGCATCGGGGCGCGCACGCAGGAAACCTTGCAGGACGCGGCGCGTACCTTCAACACCAGTCTCTACGCCGCCGTGCCGCATCTGCCGGGCAAAAGCGCCGCCAAGCTCGCCGCTTTCGTGCGTCTCGTCGAGGATTTGCGGCTGGAGACCGAACGGCTGCCGCTGCCCGAACTGGTCGACCACGTCGTCGCGCGCAGCGGCCTGCGCGCCCATTACGAGGGCGAAAAGGAAGGGCAGGACAGGCTGGAGAACCTCGACGAACTGCGCAACGCCGCCGAAAACTTCGCCGTCGAGTCCGAAGCCGACGCCGAAACGCTGGCGCAGCCGCACGCGCTGCTCACCGAATTTCTCAACCACGCCTCGCTCGAAGCCGGCGACCATCAGGCCAATGCCGAGGCCGACGCGGTGCAGTTGATGACCGTGCATTCGGCCAAGGGGCTGGAGTTCGACGTGGTGTTCCTCAGCGGTCTGGAGGAGGAGCTTTTCCCGCACGGCAACAGCCTGTCCGAATCCGGCGGCTTGGAGGAGGAGCGTCGCCTGATGTACGTGGCGGTGACGCGGGCGCGGAAGCGGCTATATCTTTCCTGCGCGCAAAGCCGCGCCCTGCATGGGCAGACGCATTACCACCTGCGCTCGCGCTTTCTCGACGAGGTGCCGCCCGAACTGGTGAAGTGGCTGACGCCGGGCACGCGCTTCGGCGGCGGGGCGTTCTGGTCGCCGGCCAGAGTGGATGAGCCTCCCGCTCCGTCGTCGTCGCGCGTCCTGCCGGGCGGTTTCGCCATCGGCCAGAACGTGCGTCACGCCCGCTTCGGCGTCGGCGTCATCGTCGCCGCCGAGGGGGGCGGCGAGGACGCCAAGGTGCAAATCAATTTCGGCGACGCCGGGGTGAAATGGCTGTTGCTGTCGCTGGCGAGGTTGGAGGCGATGTAGGCCGGATGGCGACGTTGTAGGGGCGAATAATTATTCGCCCAAGGTTTTTCGCCAAGAACGACGATGTTGGGGGCGTGTGGCAGAGGGCGAATGATTATTCGCCCCTACGCCGCCTTCGCCTTCTTCTTCTTCGCCCCAAGGTTTTCGTACAACGCCACGAATTCCTGCGTCAGCTTGTGACGCGGGTCGAGCCAAATCATCGGGGTGGCGCGTTCGTGCGATTCCTTGATTTTCACCGAGGCGGACAGATATGGCTCCAGCACCGGCAGGCCCTCGGCAATCAACTCCGCCACCACTTTCTGCGGCAGATTGGCGCGCGGTTGGTACTGGTTGACGATGATGCCCTCGACCTTGAGCTTGCGGTTGTGGTCGGCGCGGATTTCGTCGGCGTTGGCGAGCAGGGCGTAGAGGGCGTTGCGCGAGAATTCGTCGCAGTCGAAGGGAATCAGGCAGGCGTCGGCGGCGATGAGCGCCGAGCGCGTGAAGAAATTGAGCGCCGGCGGGGTGTCGATGAACACCTGGTCGAACTTGTTGCCCACTTCTTCGAGCGCCTCGCGCAGCTTGTAGATTTTGTAGCGCGATTCGAGCTTGCCCTGCAATTCCTCCAGACGCGGATGCGAGGGCAGCACGGAAAGATTCTTGAACGGCGAGGCGGCCACGAAGTCGATGGTTTCCAGCGGTTCGAGGCGGAAAGTGAGGCTTTGCTCGAAGAAATCCGCCGCCGTCACTTCCGGTTCGCTCTCGTTGCCGCCGAGCAGGTATTGGGTGGAGTTGCCCTGCGGGTCGAGGTCGACGACCAGCGTGCGCTTGCCTTTCTGCGCCGCTATCGCCGCGAGGTTGCAGGTGATGGTGGATTTGCCGACGCCGCCTTTCTGATTGAACACCACTCGCCGCATGGTCGTATTCCCTCCGGTTCGTTGTAACGCATCGTGGAACAGCGTGGAATTGTGCACGTTCGCGGCGAAAAAATGAAATGCGCGCGTCTGAAATGCGCCGACCTAGGGTAAACCACTAAATACATTACCCTATCCTCATCCTCGTTCGCGGCGCTAGAATGCGCGGCTTGCAAAACAGAGATAAAGCCCGTTCGCGCGGGCTTTCTCTCTTTTGAACGAAGCTAAGGACAACACGAGATGGACCAGGATTTCATCGCCGCGGCGCTCGATTATCACCGCGCGCCGACGCGGGGAAAGATTTCGGTCGTGCCGACCAAGACTTTGACCAATCAGCGCGATTTGGCGCTGGCTTACTCGCCCGGCGTGGCCGCCGCCTGCGACGCCATCGTCGCCGACCCCGAACAGGCGCGCGAACTCACCAGCCGGGGCAATCTGGTGGCGGTGGTCACCAACGGCACGGCGGTGCTCGGACTCGGCAACATCGGGCCGCTCGCCGCCAAGCCGGTGATGGAAGGCAAGGGGTGCCTGTTCAAGAAATTCGCCGGCATCGACGTGTTCGACATCGAACTCGACGAGAAAGACCCCGACAAGCTCATCGAAGTCATCGCCGCGCTGGAGCCGACGCTCGGCGGCATCAATCTCGAAGACATCAAGGCGCCGGAGTGCTTCTACATCGAGCAGAAGCTGCGTGAGCGCATGAAGATTCCGGTCTTCCACGACGACCAGCACGGCACCGCCATCATCTCGTCGGCGGGACTCATCAACGGCCTGAAAATCGTCGGCAAGAAAATCGACGAAGTGAAGCTCGTCTGCTCCGGCGCGGGCGCGGCGGCCATCGCCTGCCTCGACCTCATGGTGAGTCTGGGGCTGAAGCGCGAAAACATCTACGTGTGCGACTCGCGCGGCGTCATCTACAAGGGCCGCGAAGAGAACATGGAGCCGACCAAGGCGCGCTACGCGCAGGAAACCGACGCGCGCACGCTCGGTGACGCCATCGACGGCGCCGACGTGTTCCTTGGGCTATCCAAGGCCGAAGTGCTCAAGCCCGAAATGGTCAAGAAGATGGCGCAGAACCCGCTCATCTTCGCGCTCGCCAATCCGACCCCGGAAATCCTCCCCGCCGAAGCCAAGGCGGTGCGGCCCGATTGCATCGTCGCCACCGGGCGCTCGGATTATCCGAATCAGGTCAACAACGTCCTCTGCTTCCCGTTCATCTTCCGGGGCGCGCTCGACGTCGGCGCGACCACCATCAACGAGCCGATGAAGCTCGCCTGCGTCAAGGCCATCGCCGAACTGGCGCAGGCCGAGCAGAACGACGTGGTGGCTTCGGCCTACGGCGGCGAGGAATTGTCCTTCGGCCCCGACTACATCATCCCGAAGCCTTTCGACCCGCGCCTCATCATCAAAATCGCTCCGGCGGTGGCCAAGGCGGCGATGGAATCCGGCGTCGCCCGTCACCCGATTGCCGACCTGCACGCCTACGTGGCGCAGCTTTCCGATTTCGTCTATCAATCCGGCATCGTCATGCGCCCGGTGTTCGCCACCGCCAAGAAAGTCGCGCCGGAATTGAAGCGCGTGCTCTACGCCGAGGGCGAGGATGAACGCGTTCTCCACGCCGTGCGCGAAGTCACCGAGGAAGGGCTGGCGCGTCCGGTGCTCATCGGTCGTCGCGCCACCATCGAGTCGCGCATCCGCAAGATTGGCCTGAATCTGGTGCAGGAGCGCGATTACGAGGTCATCGACCCCGAAACCGAACCGCTCTACCGCGAACTGTGGCGCGAGTATTACCGCCTGATGTCGCGCAACGGCATCACTCCCGATTTGGCGAAAGTGCGCGTGCGCCGCGACACGACGCTCTTCGGCGCGCTGCTGCTACGCATGGGGCACGCCAATGCGCTGGTGTGCGGCGCGGTCGGCTCCTACGAATATCACCTGCAACACGTGCGCGACGTCATCGGCCTGCGTCCCGGCGCGAGTCAGTTCGCCGCCATGAACATCCTGATGCTGCCGCGTCGCGTGCTCGCCATCGCCGACACCAACGTCAACGAAGACCCCAGCGCCGAGGACATCGCCGACATCGCCCTGATGGCCGCCTCCGAACTGCGCAGCTTCGGTCACGAACCGCGCGTGGCGCTCCTGTCGCACTCCAACTTCGGCAGTTCGCAATCGGCCTCCGCCCGCAAGATGCGCGCCGCGAGCGAAATCCTGCGCCGCAGCGCCCCCGCGCTCGAATGCGACGGCGAAATGTTGGCCGACGTGGCGCTGTCGCCGGAGATTCGCGCCAC
>JAISSY010000014.1 GCA_031272995.1 Azoarcus sp. | reverse complement strand
CCCAACGACCGCCCCAAAAACCGCTCGCCGATGGTCTGAAAGCGCAACGGCACGTCGGTGACGATGTAGCGGTAGTGGGTTGGTTCGGAGCCGTCGGCGGCGAGGTTGGCTTCTTGCAGGCGGGTGGCGGCAAGTTCGGCGGTGGTGACGGCGGAGTCGATGAGTTTGACTTTTTCGCCGACGACTTCGCGCAACAGCGGCTTCAAGAGCGGGTAGTGCGTGCAGCCGAGCACGAGGCTGCCGACATCCTCGGCGAGCACGGGGCGCAGGTATTCCTGCGCGGTGAGCTTGGTGACCGGATGGTCGAGCCAGCCTTCCTCCACCAAAGGAACGAACAGGGGGCAGGACTGCGAATAGACGCGGGCGCGGGCGTCCAGACCGGCGATGCGGCGGGCGTAGGCGTTGCTGTTGACGGTGGTGGGCGTGCCGATGACGCCGATGCGACCGCCCTGCCCGACCGCGACGGCGGCGCGCGAGCCGGCTTCGATGACGTCGATGACCGGCACGCCGTTGGCGCGGGCGGCGACGACGCGGGAGGCCACCGCCGCCATGGTGTTGCAGGCGACGATGAGCATCTTCACTTCCTGCCGCAGCAGGAAATCGACGATTTGCGCGGTGAATTGGCAAATCGTCGCCACCGACTTGACGCCGTAGGGCACGCGCGCGGTGTCGCCGAAATAGACGATGCTCTCCAGCGGCAGGCGCTCCATGAGCGCCCGCACCACCGTCAAGCCGCCGATGCCGGAATCGAAAACGCCGATGGGACGGCTGTCGCCGCTCATTCGAGCACCACGGCGGCGAACTTGCGCTTGCCGACCTGCAAGACCGCCTTGCCGCCCGCCTTGAGCACGAGGTTGCGGTCTTCGACACGTTCGCCGTCGAGCTTCACCGCGCCCTGTTCGATCATGCGCGTGGCTTCCGAGGTGGTGCCGGTGAGTCCGGCTTCCTTGAGGATTTTGAAGATGGGCAGGCCATCGCCGACGGCGACACGGACTTCGGGGATGTCGTCGGGAATTTCGTTCTTGCGGAAACGCGCCTCGAAATCGGCCAGCGCATCGTCGGCGGCCTGTTTGCCGTGGAAACGGGCGACGAATTCCTGCGCCAGCATCACCTTGACGTCGCGCGGGTTGCGCCCGGCTTCGACCTCGGCCTTGAGGGCGGCGATTTCGGCGCTGGAACGGAAGGAAAGCAACTCGTAGTAGCGCCACATCAGGGTGTCGGACACCGACATGGTTTTGCCGAAGATTTCCTTTGGCGGCTCGGCGATGCCGATGTAGTTGCCGAGCGACTTGGACATTTTGTTTACGCCGTCCAGCCCTTCGAGCAGCGGCATCATCAGCACGCATTGCGGCGTCTGGTCGTAGTGCTTTTGCAGTTCGCGCCCCATCAGCAGGTTGAAACGCTGGTCGGTGCCGCCGAGTTCGATGTCGGCGCGCATCGCCACCGAGTCGTAGCCCTGACAGAGCGGATAAAGGAATTCGTGAATCGAAATCGGCTGCTCGTTGGCGTAACGCTTGGCGAAATCGTCGCGCTCCAGCATGCGCGCCACGGTCTGCTGCGCGGCGAGGCGAATCATCGCCGCGGCGTCGAGTTGGCTCATCCACGCCGAGTTGAAGCAAATCTCGGTTTTTTCGGGGTCGAGAATCTTGAACACCTGTTCCTTATAGGTAGCGGCGTTGGCGAGCACCTGCTCCTTCGAGAGCGGCGGACGGGTGGCGTTTTTGCCGCTCGGGTCGCCGATGGTGGCGGTGAAGTCGCCGATGAGGAACATCACATGATGGCCAAGCTCCTGAAAATGGCGCAGTTTGTTGAGCAGCACCGTATGGCCGAGGTGCAGGTCGGGGGCGGTGGGGTCGAATCCGGCCTTGACGCGCAAGGGGCGTCCGGTCTTGAGTTTTTCGACCAGTTCGGTCTCGATCAGCAGGTCGTCCGCGCCACGGCGGATCAGACCGATCGCGGCCTCGATTTCTTTCATTGAAGTCTCCAATACATCACACTTGGGTTTCCGCATCGCTTGTTAGACTGCTGTCGCAGTCCCCAACGAGAGCTTTGACATCATGCGGATAAGAAAAAACAGGATTCTAGCCGAACTGAGGTGGCGGCTAGGCGATCTACGCTGGCGGCTGGCCGAACAGCCCCGCCGCGCAACCGAAACCAATTGGCGCGTCGGCGGCGGCGTGGCCGGCAAAATGGCTGCCGACCTGCGCTGGCACGCGGGCGACCTGCGCTGGCGGATGGATAAGCCGCGCAAACGCATGTCGAAACTGTTCCGATCACTGGCCGATCTGCCTTGGCGACTGTTCGAGAGCAAGCGCGCTTGGGTTGCCGCCGGTTTCGCGGGCGTCTCGGTGCTCGGCGGCGTCGCCGCCACTGCGGTGGTCACGCCGAGCGAGCCGGTCGTTAATGTGCAAACGGTAGTCGAACGAGTGGCCGTCGAGGCGCGCGAACTGCCCGCCCCCAACCTGCCCTTCGTCTACGACGACCGCGTCGAGCCGGGCGACACGCTGCAAGCCATCTTCCGCCGTCTCGGCGTCGACGACCCGCAGGCGCTCTCCTTCCTGCTCGATCACCGCGAAAGCGCGCGCGCCCTACGCGACTTGCAACCGGGCGACTCCTTCACCGCCGTGGTGGACGTCACCGGTCATCTGCTTTCCCTGCGCCTGCCGTTGTCGAACGGCGAGGACAGCCTCGAAGTGACGCGCAAGGCGGTCGAACAGCCGTTCCGCATCGTCAGCGCCTCCGCCGTGTCGGTCGAAACCGGCACCGAAATGCGCAACGGCGTCATCCAGCGCTCGCTGTTCGCCGCCACCGAGGCCGCCGGGTTGCCCGACAGCGTGGCGACTCAGCTTGCCGACCTGTTTGGCGGCAACATCGACTTTCATAGCGACCTGCACCCGGGCGACACCTTCAGCGTCATCTACGAGACGTTCTACCATCGCGGCGCGCCGGCGCGCGCCGGGCGCATTCTCGCCGCCGAGTTCGTCAATCGCGGCAAGCGGTACACCGTGTTCCGCCACACCGCCGCCGACGGCAGTTCGTCGTACTACACCAACGCCGGGCAAAGCCTGAAACGTTCGTTCCTGCGCACGCCGCTGGAGTACACCCGTGTCACGTCCGGCTTCGGGCGGCGGCTGCATCCGGTACATGGCGGCTGGCGCAACCACAACGGCGTCGATTTCGGCGCCCCCATCGGCACGCCGGTGCGGGCGACCTCCGACGGCACGGTGAGCTACATCGGCTGGCAAAGCGGCTACGGCAAGGTCGTCGTGCTCCAACACAACAACAACATCAGCACCGTTTACGCCCACCTGAACTCCTACGCGCCGAATCTGCGCGTCGGCGACACGGTGGAACAGGGCGAGTTCATCGCCCGCGTCGGCGCCACCGGTCGCGTCACCGGGCCGCATCTGCACTACGAGTTCCGCGTCGGCGACGTGGCGCAGAACCCGATGACGGTGGCGCTGCCCGACGCCATGCCGCTCGACGGCAAGGAACTGGCGCGCTTCCGGCAAAACACCCGCGGGCTGCTCGAACGGCTGGCGATGCTCAATTATCGCGTCGCCTCGGCGAACGGGGTCAAGGGCGGCAAGCTGTAAGCGACTCGGCTTTTACCGCAATGAAAAAGGGCGCCTCGGCGCCCTTTTCGTTTCCGGCGAAGCTTTTATTTATACCGAGAACGACGAGCCGCAACCGCAGGTGTTGGTGGCGTTGGGATTGCGAATCACGAACTGCGAGCCTTCCAGCCCTTCGGTGTAGTCGATTTCGGCGCCGACGAGGTATTGGTAGCTCATCGAATCCACCAGCAGGGTGACGCCGTTCTTCACCAGCGAGGTGTCGTCCTCGTTGACGTCCTCGTCGAAGGTGAAGCCGTACTGGAAGCCGGCGCAACCGCCGCCGCTGACGAAAACGCGCAGTTTCAGCGCCGGATTGCCTTCTTCCTCGATCAGTTCGCGCACCTTGGCGGCGGCGCTGTCGGTGAAGATGAGAAAGTCTTGCGTGTCGGTTTCAGTGCTCATTGGGTTTGTCTCCTCTCATGGGGTTGTCCGCGCGGGACTAGGGTTCGCATGATGCCTTGCGACCCCAGCCGCGTCAAAAGAATAACTGCATGGTTCAGGGGCTGACCGGCAGCGCGGTGAGTCCGAGGCTTTCTTCCTCGCCGAACAGGATGTTCATGTTCTGCACCGCCTGCCCCGCCGCGCCCTTGACGAGATTGTCGATGACCGACAGCACCACCACGGTGTCGCCGCCCTGCGGGCGATGCACGGCGATGCGGCACATGTTGGAGGCGCGCACCGAGCGTGTTTCGGGATGGCCGCCGGCGGGCAGCACGTCGACGAAGGTTTCGCCCGCATAACGGGACTCGAACATCGCCTGCAATTCGGCCTCGCTCACCTCGCGCGTCAGGCGGGCGTAAAGCGTGGCGTGGATGCCGCGCACCATCGGCACGAGATGCGGCACGAAGGTCAGCCCGACCTCGCGACCGCCGGCGATGTGCGACAAGCACTGACGAATCTCCGGCAGATGGCGGTGGCCGGGGACGCCGTAAGCCTTGAAGCTGTCGGTGACTTCGGAATAGAGGTTGGCCACCGCCGCCTTGCGTCCGGCGCCGGAGACGCCCGATTTGGCGTCGGCGATCAGGTGGTCGAGCGCGACGACGCCCGCTTCCACCAGCGGCAGAAAGCCCAGTTGCACCGCCGTCGGATAGCAGCCCGGATTGGCGATCACCCGCGCCTTGCGGATGTGCTCGCGGTTGATTTCCGGCAGACCGTAAACGGCTTCGGCCACCAGTTCGGGGGCGGCGTGGGTCATGCCGTACCACTTTTCCCATTCCGCCACGTCGCGAATGCGGAAATCGGCGGCAAGGTCGATCACCTTCACCCCGGCCTTGGTCAGCGCCGCTGCTTGTTGCATGGCGACGCCGTTGGGAGTGGCGAAGAACACCACGTCGCACTGGTCGAGCGCCGCTTCGTCCGGCGCGGCGAAAGCGAGATCCACGCGCCGCCGCAAGCTAGGGAACAAGTCGGAGACTTTCTGCCCGGTCTCGCCGCGCGAAGTGATCGCGGTAATTTTCACCGCCGGGTGCCCGGCCAGAATGCGCAACAGTTCCACCCCGGTATAGCCGCTGCCGCCGACGATGCCAGCCTTGATCATGATGAGCTTCCTCGCCCGATGAAATGAAGTGCGGATTATCGCGCAACCAAGGAAAAAAGCCGCCCATTTGGACGGCTTTCTGGGTGGCACGCGAGGGCGAATGATTATTCGCCCCTACAAATCGTGCCTGCGGTGTAGGGCGAAACCGTCGCCCACCGTCTTGCCGATTAACGCTTCGAGAACTGCTTGGCGCGGCGGGCCTTGTGCAGACCGACTTTCTTGCGCTCGACCTCGCGGGCGTCGCGGGTGACAAAACCGGCGGCGCGCAGCGGCGTCTTGAGTTCGGCGTCGTAGTCGATCAGGGCGCGGGTGATGCCGTGGCGCACCGCGCCGGCTTGACCCGATTCGCCGCCGCCGACGACGTTGACCATGATGTCGAAACGTTCTTCGTTGCCGGTGAGCGCCAGCGGCTGACGCACGATCATGCGGCCGGTTTCGCGCGAGAAGAATTCGTCGACCGGCTTGCCGTTGACGGTGATCTTGCCGGAACCCGGCTTGATGAAGACGCGGGCGACGGCGGTCTTGCGCCGTCCGGTGCCGTAGTTATAAGTAGCAGTGGCGGCCATCTGGCGGCTCCTTAGATTTCGAGGACTTTCGGCTGCTGAGCGGCGTGCGGATGTTCCGCACCGGCGTAGCACTTCAGTTTTTTCAGCATCGCGTAACCGAGCGGCCCCTTCGGCAACATGCCTTTGACGGCTTTCTCCAGCACGCGCGCCGGAAAGCGCTGTTGCAGCTTGGCGAAGTTGGTTTCATAGATGCCGCCCGGATAGCCGGAGTGGCGGTAATACTTTTTGTCCTGCGCCTTGTTGCCGGTCACGCGCAGCTTGTCGACGTTGACCACGACGATGTAGTCGCCGGTATCGACGTGCGGCGTGTAGATGGTCTTGTGCTTGCCGCGCAGACGGCGCGCCACTTCGGCGGCCAGACGCCCGAGCACTTTGTCGGTGCCGTCTACGACGTACCAGTCGCGCTGCACTTCGAGCGGCTTGGCGGAAAACGTTTTCATGGAAACCTCGGATGACGTATCGGGCCGGATGTCCGGCCACCAAACGGAAAGCGGCGGAGAATATCACCCCGCCACGGGAGCGTCAATGAAATGCTTGGGGGTCGGTCTTGAACCGGCGAGGATGAAAAAAAAAACGCAGTCCGATGGGACTGCGTTAAATCCACACCAAAAGACGAGGGTGGAGGAGACACCGGCACAATCGCGACATTGGGTGACGTTGGCGTGAAAACACGGCCTGACGCCATTTCCGCGATCAGATTGGGGCGCATTATCCACTTAAAACCCTGTATTAAGCAAGGTCTTTGTGCGACGCACTATCCCGTAAAGACAACACAGGTAGAATCCGCAACTCTCCACCCCTTCCCTACGGAGATCGACATGGAATGCACGATCAAGTGGGCCGGCCCGGACGGCATGGCCTTCCTCGCCGAAACCGGCAGCGGCCATCTCATCGCGATGGACGGCGCCCCGGAAGGCGGCGGACACAATCTCGCGCCGCGCCCGATGGAGACGGTGCTGGCCGGCGCGGGCGCATGCACGGCCTACGACGTGGTGCTGATTCTCAAGCGCGGTCGGCAGGATGTGCGCGGCTGCACGGTAAAACTTGAAGCGGAGCGCGCCGAAACCGACCCGAAGGTGTTTACGAAGATTCTTTTCCGCTTCACCGTCACCGGCCGACAACTCAAGCCAGACGCGGTGGAGCGCGCGATTCATCTGTCGGCGGAAAAGTATTGCTCGGCATCGATCATGCTCGGCAAGACCGCCGAGATCGCGCACGAGTGGGAAATCGTCGAAGCGGATTGAACCCCGGCGTCAGGGCGAGACGCCGTGATAGGGGTCGAGATAATCGACGTGCTTGCCGCGCAGGCGGGCGAGAATTTCACTTTTCACGCGCGGCGCTTCGCCATTGCACAGGTAGTGGTAGGCCAGCACGGAACGGGGGTCGTTGCCGCCGTAGTCGAACGCCACCCAGTTTTTGACGGCTCCGTCGAGCAGCCGCCATTCGCCGTGCTCGAGCGTCCGCCATTCCTCGCCGCGAGCGGAGGTGGCGAAAATCCTGAATTCGTTGCTGCCGCAACGCACGCCCTCGAAAGAAGCCATTTCCGCGCCACTGCTGCCGCGCATCACAAAGACGAAACGGGTCACCCCGTCCGCGCCGGGGGCGATGCTGGCGGTATCGACCAGAAAACGTCCGGCGGGCTGCGAACCGACGCGAAACGCAACCAGATTGCGCGCTTCCGGCAACGGCGGCGGCTCGTCGGAGACGACGACGGCTTCCTTCACCTCTTGCGCTCCGCAACCGGTGAGCGCCAGAAACGCGAGCGCGACAACGACGCGCGCCGTTTTCACGCCTGCCCTCCGATGGCGACGCGGTAACTCTCCGGCGGCTCCAGCCGACGGGAACGGAAAAGCACGCGCGACAACTCGGTGAGCGCCATCTGATAAACCTCGCGTTTGAACTCGATCACCGCGTCGAGCGGCACCCAATAGTCGCTCCAACGCCAGGCGTCGAATTCGGGATGTGTGCTGGATCGCAGGCAAACGTCCGTGTCGCGTCCCACCAGCCGCAGCAGATACCAGATCTGCTTCTGCCCCCGGTAGGTGTTGCGCCATTCCCGCTTGATCCAGTGCTTGGGAACGTCGTAGCGCAGCCAACCGCGAGTGCGGCCCAGAATCTTGACGTGCTCGGGGCGCAGGCCGATTTCCTCGAACAACTCCCGGTACATGGCCTGCTCCGGCGTTTCGCCGTGCTTGATGCCACCTTGCGGGAACTGCCAGGAATGTTCGCGAATGCGCTTGCCCCAGAACACCTCGTTGCGTGGATTGACAAGAACGATGCCGACGTTCGGGCGGTAGCCTTCACGGTCGAGCATTTTGGAACCTTAAAAATTCACAGGGTTAGGCGGATTTTTTCATATTTGCCGCCGCTTTGAAAGCGCGCGCTGCTCGCGTCGCCCCGACGGCGCGCCCCCGCTGCTAGAATCGCGGCCTCGACAACCACCCGTTACGCCGCCATGCGCGCCAGCCAGTTCCACTTCGCCACCCTCAAGGAAGCCCCCGCCGACGCCGAAGTCGTCAGCCAGAAGCTCATGCTGCGCGCCGGCATGATCCGCAAGGTCGCCGCCGGCATTTACGACTACATGCCGCTGGCGCTACGCTCGATTCGCAAGATCGAAGCCATCGTGCGCAGCGAACTCAACCGCGCCGGGGCGCTGGAGATTTCCATGCCGCTCGTGCAGCCCGCCGAGTTGTGGCAGGAAACCGGGCGCTGGGACAAGATGGGCGACGAACTGCTGCGCCTGAAAGACCGTCACGGACGCGAGTTCGCCCTGCAGCCGACCTCGGAGGAAGTCGTCACCGACATCGCGCGGCAGGAACTCAAAAGCTATCGCCAGTTGCCGCGCAATTTCTATCAGATTCAGACCAAGTTCCGCGACGAGCGCCGCCCGCGCTTCGGGGTGATGCGCGGACGCGAATTCATCATGAAGGACGGCTATTCCTTCGACCGCGACAAGGAAGCGGCGGGCAAGAGCTACGACCTCATGTTCGCCGCCTACCGCCGCATCTTCGAGCGCATCGGGCTGAAATACCGCGCCGTCGCCGCCGACACCGGCGCCATCGGCGGCGACCGTTCGCACGAGTTTCAGGTCATTGCCGACACCGGCGAGGACGCCATCGTCTATTGCCCGGATTCCGACTACGCCGCCAACATCGAACTGGCCGAGGCGCTGCCGCTGCTCGCCGCCCGCGCCCCTGCCGCCAAACCGCTCGCCAAGACCGCGACGCCGGGGCGCGAGGCTTGCGCCGAGGTCGCCGCCTTTCTCGGCGTGGCGCTGGAAACAACGGTCAAATCGCTGGTGCTCGCCGCCGACGAGGCGGACGAGAAAGGGAAAATCGTCGCCACCTCGATTTGGCTGCTGCTGGTGCGCGGCGATCACGAACTGAACGAAGTCAAGGCCGGCAAAATCGACGGCCTCAAAGCGGGTTTCCGCTTCGCCAGCGAGGAGGAAATCGTCGCCCACTTCGGCTGCAAACCCGGCTACCTCGGCCCCATCGCGCCGCGTCGGCCCGTCCACGTCGTCGCCGACCGCACGGTGGCCAACATGGCCGATTTCGTCTGCGGCGCCAACGACGAGGGCTACCACTACACTGGCGCCAACTGGGGGCGCGACCTGCCGGAGCCGGAAATCGTCGCCGACATCCGCAACGTGGTGGCCGGCGACGCCTCGCCCGACGGCAAGGGGCGGCTCGCCATCGACCGCGGCATCGAGGTCGGCCACGTCTTCTACCTCGGCGACAAGTATTCGCGCGCCATGAACGCCACCTTCCTCGACATCGACGGCAAGCCGCGCTTCTTCGAGATGGGCTGCTACGGCATCGGCGTCACCCGCATTCTCGGCGCCGCCATCGAACAGAACAACGACGAACGCGGCATCGTCTGGCCGGCGGCGATCGCGCCGTTCGAGGCCGTCGTCTGCGCCGTGGGATGGGGCAAGTCGGAAACGGTACGCAACGAGGCGACGCGCATCTACGAGGCGCTGCTCGCCGCTGGCGTCGACGTCGTGCTCGACGACCGCGACGAGCGCCCCGGCGTGATGTTCGCGGATTGGGAACTGATCGGCGTGCCGCATCGCGTCACCGTCGGCGAGCGCGCCTTGAAGGAAGGCGTCGTCGAGTACCAAACACGTCGCGACGGCGTGCAAAAGAAACTCGCCCCCGACGCGCTGGTCGAATATATTTTGACTGCCTTGAAAACCGGAACCTGAGCGAATGCCGAAACGTGCCGCCGCCCGCCTCGTCCTGCTGCTCGCCACCGCGTGCCTGAGCGCGTGGACGATTCCGGCGTGGGCCGGCCGGCAGGAAGAAGAAAAGCTCGCTGCCGGGGTGCGCGACGCCCTGCACCGATCGGTGAGCGACGCGCCGCCGAGCGAGGATTCGATCAAGAACCCGGTCGAACGCAACCTGTGGTTCGCCGAGATGTCGCAGCGCCTCGCCAAGCGCGTGCCCGACCCGACCACCCGCAAGGAACTGCTCGCCACCATCCATTACGAAGCCACCCGCGCCGGACTCGACCCGCAAATGGTGCTCGGACTCATCCAAATCGAAAGCCGTTTCAAGAAATACGCGCTGTCGAAATCCGGCGCCCGCGGTTACATGCAGGTGATGCCGTTCTGGGTCGACGTCATCGGCAACAAGGAAGACAACCTCTTCCACCTGCGCACCAACCTGCGCTACGGCTGCACGATTTTGCGCCACTACCTCGATCTCGAAAAAGGCAACCTGTTCCTCGCCCTCGGCCGCTACAACGGCAGCCGCGGCAAATCGGCCTATCCCGATCGCGTGCGCAAGGCATGGCAAACGAACTGGGCGTGGCAAACGCCGGACGCCGCCACGATTCTGGCCGCATCCATGGCCGCGCGCGAAGAAGCGCCGTCGCCAAAACCGGAAGCGCCCGTCGTCGCCGCGCTGGCCAAATCCGAAACCGCCGACGTCAAACCCTTGGTCGAAACGCCCAAACCGGCGGCCGTCGAACCCGCCAAGCCGGCCGACGAACCTGTCAAGCCCGTCGCCGAACCGATGCCGTCGTCACATCCGTTGCCGGGGCAACTCGCGGTCGCCGTGGCCATACAGGCGCTGGTGGAAAACGCGCCGCCGGCCAGCGAGCAGGCGGTCGGCACGCCACCGCCCGCCGCAGAGCCACCTGTCGCCACGCCGCCAGTCGTTTCTTCGCCGCTGGTGCAACGCACGCCCGGACGCCGCGACATCGTCATCGTACGCTGAGGCGCTTCAAACGAAGCTTTCGCCCTCACCCAGAAAGCGCCACTGCCCGAGCGGCAGATCGCCCAGACGCACGCGCCCGATGCGCACACGTTTCAGCCCCACCACTTTCAGGCCGACGAGTTCGCACATGCGGCGGATTTGCCGCTTTCTGCCCTCGCGCAGCACGAAACGCAGTTGATCGCGGTTGAGCCACTCCACCCGCGCCGGGCGCAGCGCGCGACCATCCAACTCCAGCCCGTGATTGAGGCGTTTCAGGCCGTCGGCGGCGAGTTGCCCCTCGACCCGCACCAGATATTCCTTTTCCACCTCGCCGTCGCCGCCGATCAACTGGCGCGCGACGCGGCCGTCTTGCGTCAGCACGAGCAAACCGGTGGAGTCGATGTCCAGCCGCCCGGCGGGCGCCAGCCCCTTGAGCATGGCGGGCTGAAAACGGCGCGTCGCGCCCGCGCACAGGGTATCGGCGCGGATGAGGCTCGCCGCCGGCTTGTGGCCGGGTTCGGGCTGGCCGGAAACGTAGCCCACCGGCTTGTTGAGCAGCACGGTGACGCGCTCGTCGCGGGCGCGGCGCGCCTCCGGCGCCAATGTAACGTGCGCGTCGGGCGCGACGCGGGTGCCGAGTTCGGTGATGCGACGACCGTCGACAAACACCCATCCGCGTTCGATTAGCTCGTCGGCCTCGCGGCGCGAGCACATGCCGCGCCCGGCCATGAGCTTGGACAAACGCACGCCAGTGCTCGCATCGGCGGGTATATTTACGGTTTCGGGCTTGATTTGATTCATGTTTCGGCCGCCGCGTTACCATTTGTAA
This sequence comes from Azoarcus sp., assembly GCA_031272995.1. Classification (GTDB taxonomy): domain Bacteria; phylum Pseudomonadota; class Gammaproteobacteria; order Burkholderiales; family Rhodocyclaceae; genus WRNU01. Next base: position 12,394 of record JAISSY010000014.1, on the reverse strand, counting down.
CAATTGTTCGCATAGAATAGCGCCCATTTAGTCGGGTATTGTCGGGGTGGGATATTTTCGGACACGGAGGATACCCATACCGCAATAAAGCACTGCGGCATATATCACGAGAATAGCGTGATGTTTTACCTCGGCATATGCCGCCAGTCGGCCGTAACATTACAGCATGACTGCCCATAAAAACCTGAAATAACGCTTTTTCGACCGTCTCCGACGCCACCGCTTTATCGACGAATAGCCATCTCATGCCAGTTTCTGCCTCTTCCACGCCCAGCATCGAGAATATCCGCTGGATCGGATGGCGGCCTTATTTTTTGCTGGCGCTGCTGGTCGTGGCGATTTTCGTCTCCTCATGGCTGGCGAACTCGATAACACCTTCCCACGGCACCGGCTGGTTCCCGCTGCTGCTGGTCACAGTCGTCGTCGCGCTCGGGTTCGCCATCATCTGGGGCGTCACCCAGATGCGGCAGGAACTCACCGACCATCTGAGCGCGGAAAACGCCCTGCGGCACGCGGTCGCCTTCCGGCAGGCGCTCGAAGCCTCCTCCACCGGCGGACTGCGCGCCCGTGACAACGACGGCTGCATCACCTACGTCAGCCCGGCTTTCTGCCGCATGACCGGCTACAGTCAGGACGAAATCATCGGCACCCACTTCCCGGACGTGCCCTATTGGGATCCCGCGCAGGCCGAACGCAATCTGGAAACCTTGAATCGCGCCATGAACGGCGACATCCCTAGCAACGGACTCGAAGTGTCGATGCGCCGCAAGGACGGCAAACCGTTCGACGCGCTGATAATCGAAAGCCCGTTCGTCGACGCTTCCGGCCAGCACATCGGTTGGCTCGGCGCGGTCATCGACATCACCGAACAGAAGCGCCTGCGCGAACAGAACCAGCAACAGTACGAACGCCTGCAATCCACTTCGCGGCTGGTCACCATGGGCGAAATGGCCTCGACCATGGCGCACGAGTTAAACCAGCCGCTCGCCGCTATTTCCAGCTACGTCACCGGCTGTCTGAATCAACTCGACGGCGACAAGGTCGACGTCAAGGAACTGAAGGAAGTGCAGCAGAAGATAGCCCGGCAGGCGAAGCGCGCCGCCGGCATCGTCAGCCGCGTTCATTCCTTCGTGCGCCGCACCGAACCGGACTTCGCCAGCGGCGACCTCAACGCGCTGGTGCGCGAGTCGGTGGCGCTGATCGAAACCAGCGCGCACAAGCAGCAGGTACGCATCGACTGCGATTTGCAGACCGACCTGCCCGAAGTCACCATGGACAACCAGATGATCGAGCAGATCATCGTCAACCTGATGCGCAACGGCATCGACGCGATGGCGGATACGCCACGCGACGAGCGCATCCTCACCGTCTCCACCCGGTTGAGCGAGCGCGGCGTCGCGCTCAGCGTCGCCGACCGGGGCTGCGGTGTGCCGCCGGAAGTGGCGCCGCACCTGTTCGACCCGTTCTTCACCACCAAGGGCAAAGGCATGGGCATGGGACTCAACATCTGTCGCACCATCGCCGAGTTGCATCACGGATCGCTCGAATTTGAAGCAAACCCGGGCGGCGGTACTATCTTCACCCTCACTCTGAGTGAAGCAACACTAAACGCAGAGCAATAAATGACAAACAAACAAGCACACATCATCGACGACGACGAAGCCATCTGCGACGCTTTGGCGTGGCAATTCCGCACGCGGGGAATCGACTGCGTTTGCTGGTCGAACGCCGAGGATTTCCTTGCGGCTTGGCAACCGGATTGGCGCGGCTGCATCGTGCTCGACATTCGCCTGAACGGCATGAGCGGTCTGGCCTGCTTCGACGCCCTGCTCGAAAACCAATGCCCGCTGCCGGTGATTTTCATGACCGGCCACGGCGACATCCAGATGGCGGTGGGCGCGCTCAAGAAAGGCGCTTTCGACTTCATCGAAAAGCCGTTCAACCACAACGAACTGGCCGACCGCGTGCTCGCCGCCTTCGAGGCCGACGAGGAAAAACGCCGCGTCATCGCCGACCGCGACACGGTGGAGGAACGCCTGTCGGCGCTCACTTCGCGTGAAAAGGAAGTGATGAACCTGATTCTCGAAGGCCGCTACAACAAGGTGATCGCCAACCAACTGGCGATTTCGATGCGTACCGTCGAGGCGCACCGCTCGCACATCTTCAACAAGATGAAAGTGCGCTCCGCCGTAGAACTGGCGCAGTTGCTGTCGGTGCTCAAGGAATAGTTTTTTCCAGCCACACGCGGCCACGGCGATAACACAGCGCGTAATCGCCGAGCGGAAAACGCAATGGCCGCGCGGCGTCGCGCAACTGGCGCAACGCCTCGTTCAGCCGCGCCTGCGATGGCGCGAACGCGCCCCGGCGGCTGAATTCCCATCGTAAAAGATTCGCCTGCCGCGCCGGGTTCAACCCGAACAGCGCGTCGCGCCGGAACTCGCCAGCGTTCGCCCCTGCGCATGAAACCGCGTCGAGCGCCGCCAATTCGTCGAGCAGACCGGATGCGTCGCGAAAATGCCGCGCCGCACGGGCGAGCGTGACGCGCGCGGCGGGGAAACGCGCTTCGATGGCGGGCAGGATGCGATGGCGCAAGTCGTTGCGGGCGAATTCCAGACTGGCGTTGCTGGCGTCTTCCACCCATTGCAGCGCGCGGGCATGGGCATGAGCGACGATTTCCTCGCGTCCGAGTTCCAGCAAGGGGCGCAAACGCCCTGCCCGCCCGCCGTCGCCGGGTTCCACCGCCGCCATCGCCGCCGCGCCGCGCACGCCGGCGCCGCGCAAGAGGCGAAACAACACGGTTTCGGCTTGGTCGTCGCGCTGGTGACCCAACGCCAGCCAGTCGCAATCGACGCTCGCCAGCGCCGCGTGACGCGCCGCGCGCGCCGCCGCTTCCAGACCGTGCGGGTCGTCGCGCGCCACTTCGACGTGAAAGACGTGCAGGGGAAGGTCGAGCCGCCGGCAGAAATCGGCGCAGAACGCCCGCCATTCGTCCGCCGCCGGGTTCAGCCCGTGATGCACGTGCGCCGCGCTCAAATCGAATCCGAAGCGTTCCCGCAAGGCGGCGAGCGCATCGAGCAAGACGACGGAATCGACGCCGCCGGAGAGCGCGCAGCACAAGCGCTGACCGTCGCCGACGCCCGCCGCCATCAGCACTGCGGCGACGGCGTCGAACACTGCCGCGTCGGACGGTTTCGCCCCGGCGCTCATGGCCTCAGGCGGCTTGCTCCTTGAAGCGACCGTAGCTCATCAGCTTTTCCATGCGCTGCGCCACCAGTTCGTCGGGCGACAACGCCTCCAACTGACGCAGGGCGTCGGCGAGCACCCGTTTCAGGGTTTGAGCCATGACTTGCGGGTCGCGGTGCGCGCCGCCCACCGGCTCGTTGACCACCTTGTCGACCAGCCCGAGCGATTTCAGGCGCGAGGCGGTGATGCCCATCGCTTCGGCGGCGATGGAGGCTTTGTCGGCGCTTTTCCACAGGATGGAGGCGCAGCCTTCGGGCGAAATCACCGAATAGGTCGAGTATTGCAGCATGTTGATCTGGTCGCCGACGGCGATGGCGAGCGCCCCGCCGGAGCCGCCTTCGCCGATGATGGTGCAGATCAGCGGCGTGCGCAGGCCGGCCATGGCGAAAAGATTGTGGCCGATGGCTTCCGACTGGCCACGTTCCTCGGCGCCGATGCCGGGATAAGCGCCCGGCGTGTCGACGAAGGTGAACACCGGCAATTGGAATTTTTCCGCCAGTTGCATCAGCCGCAACGCCTTGCGGTAGCCCTCCGGGCGCGGCATGCCGAAGTTGCGGGCGATTTTTTCCTTGGTGTCGCGCCCCTTCTGGTGCCCGATCACCACGCAACTCTTGCCGTTGAAGCGCGCCAGCCCGCCGACGATGGCGGTGTCGTCGGCGTAAGCGCGGTCGCCGTGCAGTTCGACGTAATCGGTGAAGATGCGCTCGACGTAATCAAGCGTGTAGGGGCGCTGCGGATGGCGCGCCACCTGCGCGATTTGCCAAGGGCTGAGCTTGGCGTAGATGTCGCGGGTCAAATCCTGAATCTTGCCTTCGAGGCGGGAGATTTCCTCCGAGATGTCTACGGCGGAGTCGTCCTGCACGAAGCGCAACTGCTCGATCTTTTCTTCCAGCTCGGCGACCGGCTGTTCAAAGTCGAGAAAAGTGGTTTTCATCTAAAGCGTTCCACGCAAAGAAGTGCGCGCATTGTACCGCCTCGCCCGCCCGCTGCCTGCAGTCGGATTCCTACAATACGTAGCGGGCGAGGTCTTCGCGCCCGGCCACGCCTTCGAGACGGGCATCGACGTAGGCGGCGTCGATGGTCACGGCGGTATCGGCCTTGCCGTTGCCGGCCTCGAACGAGATGTCCTCCAGCAACTTTTCCATCACCGTGTAGAGGCGGCGCGCGCCGATGTTCTCGGTTTTCTCGTTCACCTGCCAAGCGATTTCGGCCAGTCGCCGGATGCCCTCGGCGGTGAATTCCAGCTTGACGCCGTCGGTGGCGAGCAGCGCCTCGTACTGGCGTGTCAGGCAGGCGTCGGTCTGGGTGAGGATGCGCTCGAAATCGTTCACCGAGAGCGAATCGAGTTCGACGCGAATCGGGAAGCGCCCCTGCAGTTCGGGAATCAGGTCGCTCGGTCGCGACAGATGAAACGCGCCGCTGGCGATGAACAGGATGTGGTCGGTCTTGACCATGCCGTACTTGGTCGACACGGTGGCGCCTTCGACCAGCGGCAGCAAATCGCGCTGCACGCCCTGACGCGACACGTCGGCGCCCTGCACTTCGCCGCGCGTGGCGATTTTGTCGATTTCGTCGAGAAAGACGATGCCGTTCTGTTCGACCGCGCGCAGCGCCCCGGTTTTCACTTCCTCGTCGTTGATGAGTTTGGCGGCTTCCTCGTCGGCCAGCAGCCGCAGCGCCTCGGCGATGCGCAGCCGCCGCGTTTTTTTCTTGCCGCTGCCGAGGTTCTGGAACATGCCCTGAATCTGCTGCGTGAGTTCCTCCATGCCCGGCGGAGCGAAAATCTCCGCGTGCATCGAGGGCGCGGCGACTTCGAGTTCGATTTCCTTGTCGTTCAAATCGCCTTCGCGCAGCTTCTTGCGGAATTTCTGCCGCGTGCCCTTGTCGGCGGCGCTCTCGTCGTCGCCGACAAGGGCACGCGCCGCCGGCAGAAGCGCGTCGAGCACGCGGTCTTCGGCGGCGTCGAGCGCGCGGTCGCGCACCAGCCGCATGGCGCGCTCGCGCCCGTCCTTGATGGCGATTTCCGCCAGGTCGCGGATGATGGTGTCGACGTCGCGTCCGACGTAGCCGACCTCGGTGAACTTGGTCGCTTCCACCTTGATGAACGGCGCTTGCGTGAGCCGCGCCAGCCGGCGGGCGATTTCGGTCTTGCCGACGCCGGTGGGGCCGATCATCAGGATGTTCTTGGGGGTGATTTCGCTGCGCAGCGGCTCGTCCACCTGCGCGCGCCGCCAGCGGCTGCGCAAGGCCACCGCCACCACGCGCTTGGCCTTGTCCTGACCGACGATGTGCTTGTCGAGTTCGGAGACGATTTCCGCCGGGGTCATCTGCGTTTGTTTGACGGTCGCGCTCATTCGCCCAACTCCTCGATGACGTGGCTTTGATTGGTGTAGATGCACAGATCGCCGGCAATGACGAGCGAGCGGGCGACGATTTCCTTCGGCCCCAGTTTGGTGTTCTCCAGCAGCGCGCGCGCCGCGGCCTGCGCGTAGGGGCCGCCGCTGCCGATGGCGACGATGCCCTGTTCGGGTTCGAGCACGTCGCCGTTGCCGGTGATTATGAGCGAGTGCTCGCGGTCGGCCACCGCCAGCATCGCTTCCAGCCGTCGCAACATGCGGTCGGTGCGCCAATCCTTGGCCAGTTCCACCGCGCTGCGCAGCAGATTGCCCTGATGCTTTTCGAGCTTGGCCTCGAAGCGCTCGAACAGGGTGAAAGCGTCGGCGGTGCCACCGGCGAAACCGGCGAGGATGCGGCCCTCGTAAAGCGTGCGCACCTTGCGCGCCGTAGCCTTGACGACGATGTTGCCGAGCGTGACCTGCCCGTCGCCGCCGAGGGCGACCTTGGCGCCGCGGCGCACCGAAAGGATGGTGGTGCCGTGATACTGTTCCATGGATGGTTTTCCGCTGTTGGGCAAAGGAGCGCGATGGTAATACACGCCGCCCGATATTGCCGTGATGAAAGGGGAAGCGCGCCGCGCGTCAGCCGCGCAACGTCACCAACGCCACCTGATCGATGCTCATCACCCGCATCAACGCGCCGACCATGGCGTTGACCTTTTGCAGATGCACGGTCTTGCCCTTGGCCTGCAAGGACGCGAGCGCATTGAACAGGGTGCCGGCGGCCACGAAGTCGACGCGGCGCAACTGGCCGCAGTCGACGACCACCGTCTGACGGTTTTCGGCGAATTCGTCGAGCTTGCGGATGGTCTCGCTGCTCGAACCGGTCAGTTCGCCGTCGAAACAGAATTCTTCCTCGCCGCGACCGTGCGCCGCTTCTTCGCTGGCGGCCTGCTGCTCGCCCGGCGTCGGCACTTTCGATTCCCACGACGGCGGCGACTCCTCGAAGGTGACGGCGTAATCGACCGCCAAATCCTCGAAACGGGTAGCTTCGCCGGTGTATTTGAGCATCTCCAGCATCAGCATCCAGTGGTCGCGGTTGTTGGCTTCGCCGGGCTTGACGCTAGGGGCGAGCAAATCCACCAGCCGGGAGGCGTTGAGGATGGTGAGCTTGACCCGGTCGGCGGCCAGTTGCGCCAGCGTCTGCTTCATCAACTGCACGCCGCTTTCGTCGACCGAGCGCACGCGGCCGAGGTCGATGCGCAACGACCCGTTCTTGCGGCCGATGGCGCCCACCTGCTGCAACTGCTGCGCCGCCTGCGAGGACAACGCGGCCGGCAGATTGACCAGCGCCACCGCGTCGGGACGGCGTTTTTCGGGCTGAAGCGACAAATCTTCCCAAGCGGGAGGCGAACGCTCGAAGCGGCGCGCGTAGTCGATCACCCTTGCGTCGAAGCGCTCGCGCTGCCCGGTGAGGCGGTAGAGGTCGAGCAGCATCATCCACAGCCCCTCGCCCACGGTGGCGTTGGGGTCGTCGAAAACGGCGGTGAGCAGATGTTCGGCGTCACGGTCGTTGCCGTTGGCGTAAAGCACCGCCGCTTCCTCGTAGACCACGCCGACGCCGGAAGTGACTTCGTTGACTTCGATGGCGCCCTGCTGGCTGATGTTGGAGAAATCCAGCGCCGACAATTCGGAGTTGGGCGGCGCCGCGCCGACGGTCGACGAGGTGATTGCGGCTCTCTGGGAAGCCGTCTGGTTCGAATCGGGTTTTTTGAACGGATTGAAGAAGGCCACGCCTGAATCAGCCTGAAAATATGCGTACTGACAACAACTTGCCCCAAGGGGGGGAAGGATAGCACCGAGCCTGTGATTTTGCAGCGCACCGCCGTTATTGGGGCGATTAATTGCACGTGGTCGAGACACATTTACTTACAGCTTGCCCCCCGCTCTTCGAACATAGATGGCTATGCGGAGCGCAAGCTCGGCTAGAATGCCCCCGATCAACGAAATCAGAGCGATTACGACAATGAACGCCCAAACCACCCCCGTCACGTCCCCCGATTCACGTCAACCCGGCTTCGTGCTGCCGGTGCGCATCTATTACGAAGACACCGACGCCGGCGGCGTCGTCTATTACGCCAATTACCTGCGTTTCTGCGAACGCGGCCGCAGCGAATGGCTGCGCGAACTCGGTTTCAGCCAGAAGCAATTGCTCGAATCAGGCGGCCCGCTTTTCGTCATCAGCAAAGTGCAGGCCGACTATCTCGCTTCCGCCCGTCTCGACGACAAACTCGAAGTGGTGACCACCCTGCACGATTTGCACGGCGCCAGCGTTTGGTTTACTCAGCGTATCCTGCGCGAAGGCAAACCGGTTTTCGTCGCCGAAATCAAAATCGTCTGCGTCGACACCGGCACCGGACGTCCCACCCCTTGGCCGGCGGCGGTTTATAAACGCTTCCAAGATCAACTCATCACTACCTGACCACGATGCCCACCATCACGCACGATTTATCCATCATCAACCTCGTCCTGCAGGCCAGCATCATCGTCAAGCTGGTCATGTCGTTGCTGGCCCTGCTCTCTTTGCTGTCGTGGTACTGGATCTTCCGCAAGTGGTTCCAGATCCGCGCGGCGCGCTCCCGCACCGACCGCTTCGAGCGCGATTTCTGGAGCGGCGGCGATCTCGATCTGATGTATCAGGCCGCCGCCGGCGGGCGTTTCCGCAGCGGCGGCATGGAGCGCATCTTCGAGTCCGGCTACCGCGAATTCATCAAGCTGCGCGACTCCATCCACGACGCCGCCGCCACCATCGACGGCGCGCGCCGCGCCATGCGCGCCACTTACCAACGCGAAGTCGACGATCTCGACGCCCACCTCGCTTTCCTCGCCTCGGTCGGTTCGGTGTCGCCCTACATCGGCCTGTTCGGCACGGTGTGGGGGATCATGAACGCGTTTCGCGGTCTGTCGAACGTCGGCGCCGCCACGCTGACGCACGTCGCGCCGGGCATCGCCGAGGCGCTGGTCGCCACTGCCATCGGCCTGTTCGCGGCCATCCCCGCCGTGGTCGCCTACAACCGCTTCGCGCACGACATCGACCGCCTCGGCATCCGTTTCGAGAGCTTCATGGAGGAGTTCTCCAACATCCTGCAACGCAATCTGCGCTGACCCACGGATCGACACCGCCATGCGCCAACGCCGCCTCAAGAACGAAATCAACGTCGTTCCCTACATCGACGTCATGCTGGTGCTGCTGGTCATCTTCATGGTGACCGCGCCCATGATGCAAACCGGCAACATCGACGTGCCCTCGGCAGGGCCGTTGACCGCGCCGCCGCAGGAAGCCGCGGTCATCGAAGTCGACCGTCAGGGCAAGCTCGCCCTGCGCGTCGACGCCAATTCCCTGCCGAAGCCGATCTCCCCCATCGAATTCCAGACCGAACTCAAAAAACTGGTCGCCCTCGATCGCCCTATCCTCGTCGCCGCCCATAACGAATTGCAGTACCAGAAAGTGATCGACGTGCTGGAATCGGCGCGCGAATTGGGTGTCAAAAAGATCAGCCTGCAAACCAAGAGCAGCGGAAGCAAATGAAAGATTTCCGACGCGATCTCCGCCCCACCGCCGAGCGGCCGCGGAAATTCCTGTCGTTGTTCCTCACCGTCGCCGTTCACATCGGCCTGCTGGCTTTCCTGTTTTTTGGCATCAACTGGAGAAGCGCGCCGATAGGCACGCTGGAGGTCTCATTGGTCGGCGCGCCGCCGCCCCCCGCCCCTGCCCGCGCTCCCGAACCTCCACCGCCGGAGCCGCCGAAACCCGAACCGCCGAAGCCCGTCGAGCCGCCCAAACCGGTCGTAGAGGAGCCGAAGCCGCAACCCGAACCCGAAATCGCCACCAAGAAGAAAGAAGAGCCGAAGAAGAAGGAAGAACCCAAGAAAGAAGAACCGAAGAAAAAAGAGGAGCCGAAGAAGAAGGAGGAACCTCCAAAAAAACCGAAAGAACTCAAGGCCATCGATATAACGAAGAATCTTGACAAAACGCTTGAACGCGTCGCCGATGAACGGGCGGCCGAAGAAGCATTGTCCGGCGGCAAGCAAGGCTCTCCGGGCAAACAGGGCAACCCCGGCGCGCTGGACGCCTACATCAACGCGATGCGCGCCAAAGTGCAAAGCAAATGGGTTCTTCCTCCGGGCTTGTCCGGCAATCCGGAAGCCGTATTCGAGATTGAGCAGGTGCTCGGCGCCCGAGGCGGCGACGTAATCAGCGTCACCCTCAAAAAATCATCGGGCAATCGCGCCCTCGACGAAGCAATAGAACGCGCCATCAACAAAGCCAGCCCACTGCCCCCGCCGGAAGACCCTAGCGTGTTCGACCGCAGACTGCGTGTGACCTTCCGACCTTTGCAAGATTGAAACAGATTCTTACAACATTGGTCTAACCGAATAACCGTCTTTGCCCTTTTGCTTCGGGATATGTGGCTATAATTTGTAACCCTTTAGCGTTTACCGTCATGTACAAGATCATTTCCTCTCGCTTTGCGAACGCTTTCACCGGCTTGTTCCGCCTGTTTCTCGCCACGATTTTCCTGTCCGTTCTGACTCCGGTCGCGCAGGCGCAAATCGAATTCACCGTCACCGGCGCCGGAGACAACCGTTTCCCGGTCATCATTCCCGTTTTCGAAAACGAGAGTCGCTTGCCGAACCCCGTCTCCGACATCGTGCGAGCCGACCTCACCCGCAGCGGCTTGTTCAACGTCATGGATCTCGGCCCCATGACGGTGCCGGAATCGCGCACCCCCGACCTTGCCGCCATGGCGGCGCGCGGCGCCGACGCGGTGCTCGCCGCTTCGGTGGCGCCGCTTTCCGACGGGCGTTTCGAGATTCGCTTCCGCCTGTTCGACACCCACAAGCAGTCGAACCCCGACCTCGGCGGCATGATCATGCGCACGGCGCCGGCGCAACATCGCCTCACCGCGCACCGCATCGCCGACTACATCTACGAAAAGCTCACCGGCATTCCGGGCTACTTCTCCACCCGTATCGCCTACGTCGTCAAAGCCGGCAAGAACTACAAACTGCAAATCGCCGACGCCGACGGCGAGAGCGCTCAAACGGCGTTGCACTCTCCCGAATCGATCATTTCGCCGGCGTGGTCGCCGGACGGTTCGCGCATCGCTTACGTGTCGTTCGAGGAGCAAAAACCCATCGTTTACGTGCACACGCTCGCCACCGGACAACGCAAGGTGCTGGCGAACTTCAAGGGTTCCAACTCCGCCCCGGCTTGGGCGCCGGACGGCCGGCGACTCGCGGTGGTGCTGACCAAGGAGGGGTTGTCGCAAATCTATACCATCAACGCCGACGGTTCCGGCGCGCACCGATTGGTCAACTCCTCCGGCATCGACACCGAACCGGCCTGGTCGCCCGACGGGCAGTGGGTCTACTTCACCTCCGACCGCAGTGGCGGCCCGCAAATCTATCGGGTCAGCGCCAGCGGCGGCAGCGCCGAACGCATCACTTTCGAAGGCGATTACAACGTGACGCCGCGGCCTTCGGCCGACGGCACCAAGCTGGCCTACCTGACCCGCAGTTCGGGACGCTATCGCGTCGCGGTTCTGGATCTCGCTTCCCGTCAGGTCAGCGTCCTCACCGATTCGACGCATGACGAATCGCCCAGTTTCGCCCCCAACAGCAACATGATCCTCTACGCCACCGTCGTCGGTGGTCGGGGCGTTCTGTCGGCCGTTTCGGCCGACGGGCGCGTAAAACAACGCATTACGGCTCCGGCGGCAGACGTCCGGGAACCCGCATGGGGGCCGTTACTCAAGTAGTCGTTTCCCGAGTTCATTCAACCACTGGAGATACTGTCGTGAAAAAACTGCTGCTTCCTTCCTTGCTTGTTTTGTCGCTGGCCGCATGTGAAAGCGACCCCGCTATCGATACCGCCGCGACCGATGACGCCAACGCCTCGAAAACCGCGGTGGCGCCCGTCGTCGTCCAGCCGAAAGATTCCGCCGGCAACCTTCCCGATTGGGCGCGCGATCCGTACAAGAACAGCGTGTACTTCGACTACGATAGCTACACCATTCGTAGCGACGCTCGTCCGCTGATCGACAGCCACGCCAAGCTGCTGGCGCAACAGCCGGCTCGCAAAGTCACCATTCAGGGTAACGCCGACGAACGCGGCAGCCGCGAATACAATCTGGCGCTCGGCCAGAAGCGCGCCGAAGCAGTCCGTCGCGCTTTGCGTCTGCTCGGCGCTCGCGACGGCCAAATCGAAGCGGTCAGCTTGGGCGAAGAACAGCCGCGCTGCACCGAGTCGACAGAATCGTGCTACGCTCAAAACCGTCGTGGCGACTTTGTCTATCTGGGTAAATGATGAAACACCGTTTCCTGCCTTTGGCGGCGACTGCCGCTCTTTTCCTTGCCGGACCCGCGCAAGCGGGTCTGTTCGATGACGCGGAAGCTCGTCAGCAAATCGAAACGCTGAAGCAGGACTTCAACGGCCGGGTCGAGACCATTACCAATGGCCAACTCGATCTGGCCGCCCAGAACGAACAATTGCGCGCCGAGGTCGCCCGTTTGCGCGGGCAGGTCGAGGTGCTGCTCAACGAAATCGAATCGCTCAAGACGAGACAACACGACTTCTACGTCGACCTCAACAACCGTCTGACGCAATTCGAAACCAACAGCCGGGCAGCGGCGGCAAACGCTGGCGCCGCCACCACCGTCAGTACCGGCAGCTACGAAACTGCGCTCAGTCTGCTGAAACAAGGCAAAGCTTCCGAAGCGCTGGCCGAGTTCAACACCTTCATCGCCGCGCA
>JAISSY010000025.1 GCA_031272995.1 Azoarcus sp. | reverse complement strand
GACAACCCGGAGGGAAACGACGATGGTCGCGGAGCAACTCGTTGATTTGTCGCGGCTGCAATTTGCCGCGACGGCGATGTATCACTTCCTGTTCGTGCCGCTCACCCTCGGCATGGTCTGGCTGCTGGTCATCATGGAAAGCGCCTGGGTGATGACCGGCAAGCCGCTCTACCGCGACATGACGCGCTTCTGGGGCAAGCTGTTCGGCATCAATTTCGCCCTCGGCGTCACCACCGGCATCACGATGGAATTCCAGTTCGGCACCAACTGGGCGTATTACTCGCACTATGTCGGCGACATCTTCGGCGCGCCGCTGGCCATCGAGGGGATGATGGCCTTCTTCCTCGAATCGACGTTCATCGGCCTGTTTTTCTTCGGCTGGAAGCGGCTTTCGCGCGTGCAGCATCTGCTGGTGACGATATTGATGGCGGTGGGGACGAATCTTTCCGCGCTGTGGATTCTGATTGCCAACGGCTGGATGCAGCATCCGGTGGGGGCGGAATTCAATTACGAGACCATGCGCATGGAATTGACCGATTTCGCCGCCATGCTGTTCAACCCGGACGCGCAGGCGAAGTTCGTGCATACCGTGTCCGCCGGCTACGTCACCGGCTCGATGTTCGTGCTGGCGATTTCGTCGTGGTATCTGTTGAAAGGGCGCGACGTGGAGTTCGCCAAACGGTCGTTCTCGGTCGCCGCCGCGTTTGGCTTCGCCTCGATTTGCTCGGCCATCGTGCTCGGCGACGAATCCGGCTACGCGGTGGGCGAGGCGCAGCAGACCAAGCTCGCCGCCATCGAGGCGATGTGGGAGACGGAGCCGCCGCCGGCGGGGTTCAACATAGTCGCCATTCCTAACGAGGCGGAGATGAAGAACGATTTCGCCGTCTCGATTCCGTGGCTGATGGGGCTGATAGGCACGCGCTCGGTGGATAAGGAAATCCCCGGCATCCATGAAATCGTGAAGAAGAATCGCGAGCGCATCGAAACCGGGGTCGAGGCGGTACGGCTGCTCGAAAGCCTGCGCGCCGACCCGAAGAACGAGGAATTGAAGGCGCGCTTCGAGGCGGTGAAGGGCGACCTGGGCTTTGGCCTCTTGATGAAGAAATACGTCGCGTCGCTCGACGAGGTGACGCCGGAGGCGATGGACCGCGCCGCGCGCGAGACCATTCCGCGCGTGGCGCCGATGTTCTGGAGCTTCCGGCTCATGGTGGCGTTCGGCTTCGCCATGCTGCTGTTGTTCGGGCTGGCGCTGTGGCACTCGGTCAAGGGCACGTTCGCGCAGAAGCCGTGGCTGCTGCGTTGGGCGCTCTATTTTCTGCCGGTGCCGTGGCTTGCCTGCGAACTGGGCTGGTTCGTCGCCGAATACGGTCGGCAGCCGTGGACGATTTACGGCGTGCTGCCGACGCATCTGTCGGCGTCGACGCTGTCGGTGGGCAGCCTCTACGGGTCGCTCGCCGGCTTCGTCGGGTTCTACACGTTGTTGCTGGTGGTGGAGTTGTATCTGATGCAGCGTTTCGCGCGGCAGGGGCCGGGCAGCCTCGGCACCGGACGCTACGCGAACGAAACGGCGCACGCCTGAAAAGGAGCCGACGTCATGATTCTCGACTATCCGACCCTGAAACTCATCTGGTGGTTGCTCGTCGGCGTGCTGCTCATCGGCTTCGCCATCATGGACGGGCACGACATGGGCGTGGGCACGTTGCTGCCTTTCGTCGGGCGCGACGACACCGAGCGGCGCGTCGTCATCAACACCGTCGGGCCGCACTGGGACGGCAATCAGGTGTGGTTCATCACCGGCGGCGGGGCGATTTTCGCCGCATGGCCCATCGTCTACGCGACGGCGTTTTCCGGGTTTTACTGGGCGATGCTGGCGGTGCTGTGGGCGCTGTTCTTCCGTCCGGTGGGGTTCGACTACCGCAGCAAAATCGCCGACCCGCGCTGGCGCAAGACGTGGGATTGGTGTCTGTTCGCGGGCGGTTTCGTGCCGCCGGTCATCTTCGGCGTCGCTTTCGGCAATCTCTTGCAGGGGGTGCCGTTCCACTTCGACGCGGCGATGACGCCGTACTACACCGGCAGCTTCTGGGCGCTGCTCAACCCGTTCGCGCTCCTGTGCGGCGTCGTCGCCAGCGCCATGTTCATCGCGCAGGGCGCGGCGTATCTGGCGCATCGCACCGAGGACGCCGTGCAGGCGCGGGCGCGGAAGGCGCTTTTGTGGGCGGGCGTCGTGTTGCTCGTCGCCTTCACGCTGGCGGGGGTGTGGGTGCAGTTCATTCCGGGCTACGTCGTCACCGGCGGACTCGACCCGGCGGCGGCTTCCAACCCGCTCGCCAAGACGGTGGCGCGCGAGTCCGGGGCGTGGATGGCCAACTACCGCGCCGCGCCCGCGTTGCTCATCGTGCCGGCGCTCGCTTACGTGGGCGTGGCGGCGGCGTTGTGGCTGTCGAAGCGCGGGCGCACGCTGGCGGCCTTCGTCGCCACGTCGTTGGCCATCGTCGGCGTCATCGGCACGGCGGGGGCGTCGATGTTCCCGTTCGTCATGCCGTCGTCGACCGTGGCCGCCGCCAGCCTGACCTTGTGGGACGCGGTGTCCAGCCATCGCACCCTGAGCATCATGTTCTGGGCGGCGCTCGTCTTCATGCCGCTCATCGTCGCCTACACCAGTTGGGCCTACAAGGTGATGTCCGGCAAAGTCACCGCCGCCTACGTGCGCGAAAACGACCATACCGCCTACTGAACGGCGAAGGGGAGACGAAGATGTGGTATTTCACCTGGGCTTTGGGCATCGCCTTCGCCGTGCTGCTGGCGATTCTGAACGTGCTGTGGATGGAGCACGAGGACGACCGCAAGAAGAAAACCGACGGCGTCGAAGGCTGAGGCGCGCGCCGTTCAGGCGATGAACACCGGGTCGGAGAAGACCAGCGTGCCGTCCTTGCGCATCATCAGATTGTTCTCGTTGAGGATGTCGGGCAGGACGTGATATTCCTCGACGAAATCCGACAGCGCCTTGAGGGCGGCGTTCATGCTCTCGCTCATGTTGGATTTGGTCGGCACTTTCGTCATGTGGTGCAGGGCGATGCGGCCCATGTTCATGCCGAGTTGGCTCCACTTCTGACAGGCCGTCCAGTAAAGCTCGATGAGCCGTGTGGAAAGGTCGGCGGCTTCGCAGGATTCGGGAATCGGAAAGAGTTTTTCCATCTCGATGAGATGGAAGGGGTAGCCCGACTGGGCGCGCCCGATGACGCCGTGGTCGGCGTAGACGATGGGAAAATGTTTGCCCTTGGGGCGGTCTTCCGCCGTGTAGAGGAAGTAATCGGCGGGAGAACTGACGACTTTGTAGACGCGCTCGCCGTCGCCCTTGTCGAAGACGATGGAATACTCGCCGCGCCCGATTTCGACCTTGCCGTCGAGCAGCGGGTGCTTGGGCGCCGGGTCGGGCAGCAAGACCTGTGGCCGACCCAGCAAGGACGCGGAAGACGGAAGATTGGCCATCGTGCGTCCCCTTTGTCTTAGCCCATGATGTTGTAGCCGGCGTCCACGTAGTGAACGCCGCCGGTGATAAGGCGACCGGCATCGGAGAACAGGAAGGCGGAGAGCGCCCCGATGTCCTCGGGCGTCACCAGACTGTGCATCGGCGAACGCTCGACGGCGGCGGCCATCAGGCCGTCGAAGCCGGCGATGCCGGAAGCGGCGCGGGTCATCAGCGGGCCGGGCGAGACGGCGTTTACGCGAATGTTCTTGGCGCCGAGTTCGGCGGCGAGATAACGCGCGGCGGCTTCGAGCGCCGCCTTGCACAGACCCATGACGCCGTAGTGGGGAATCACCTTGTCGGCGCCGAGGTAGGTGAGCGTCACCACCGAGCCGCCGCCGGCTTTTTCCAGCAGGGGTTCGGCGGCCTTGGTCAGACGCACGAAGGAGTGGGTGGAGATGTCCATCGCCAGCGCGAAGCCGTCGGCGGAGGTGTCGACGACGCGGCCATGCAGGTCGTCGCGCTTGGCGAACGCCATGCTGTGCAGCACGAAATCGAGCTTGCCGTGACGGGCGTCGACCTGTTTGATGACTTCCGCCATGGTTTCGGGTTTGGTCACGTCGAGCAGATAGACGTCCTCGACGCCGAGGCGGTTGATGACCGGCTCGATGAAAGCGCGGGTCTTGTCGTTCTGATAGGTGATGACGAGCTTGGCGCCGGCTTCCTTACACGCTTCGGCGACGCCGGTCGAAATGGATTTCTCATTGGCGATGCCGGTGATGAGTCCGACTTTGCCTTCGAGGCTGAGATTGGGGTTCATGCGTTTGACTCCGTTTGTTGGGTATGTCGGTATGAACAACAGCGCCGCAGTGTACTCCTGTCACCGTGCGCGTTCGGGTGATATTCCGTCACGGTAGAACAAAATCATTTTTCGCCATGACGGAACCTGTCGTCCTCGATGAATCTCGTCCTTGTGCATGGAGTGTTTCTTATTACCCGCCAAGTGTTGGTTTTTTTCACCATGATAGCAACTTTTCGGTTATTATTGTGCGCCGCAAAAAAACGGCGAATGCGACCGCTGGCAAGGCTTTCGGCGCGATCGCCAATGGACGATGAGCATGGCAGGCCCCAGCTACGTTTTCATGGATTTCGATGGCGTCACCCACCCGTGGGGTGAGGCGGAGGATTTCCGCTGCTTGCCTCTCATCGAAGACGTGCTGCGCGATTTCGACGAGGCGCAAATCGTCATCTCCTCCGACTGGCGCATGTTGTTCTCGCTCCCCAAACTGCGCACCCGTTTTTCCGACGACATCCGCTCGCGCGTGCTTGGCGTCACCCCGCACATCCTGCCGCGTCGCGGCAGCGAGTTGCACGGCCTGCGCGAGCAGGAAGCCAAGATGTGGTTGCAGCAGCACACCCCCGACATCGACGCCGCCTCGTGGTGCGCGCTCGACGACGCCCCCGGCAACTGGCTGTCGCGTTCGCGGCTGGTGCTCACCGATTTCAAGCGCGGCTTCACCGACGAGGACGCCTCCGTGCTGCGCAACATGCTGGAAGCCTTCCGCAAAGGCGGGCTGGAAGCCGAAAGACACGCCAACGGCTTCATGCCGCATAACGGCGCGAACGGGCTGGTTCCCTGATTCGCGCCGCGTGCGGGCGGTTGAATCTATTTCGGCGCATAGCGCACGCCGACGAAGGCGTTGAAGCCGCCGTCGGAGTTGTAATAGCGCACGTTTTCGTATTTCTTGTCGAAGATGTTGTTGAGACGGGCTTCGAGCCGCCAATCGCGGGCGAAGGCGTAATTGGCGGTGAGGTTGAACAGCGTGTAGCCGCCGAGAACCTCCTTGTGAGCGGCGGTCTTGAGATAGTTGCCGTCGTAGCGTTTGCCGACCGCGACCATTTCCGCGCCGGTTTCCAGATTGTCGCGCCAGACGTAGGCGACGCCGAGCGCGCCTTTGTCGCGGGCGCGGCGGGCGAGGCGTTCGTAACCCACGCCCGTTGCATCGTGGCTTTTGTTGCGGGCGTTCAGCCAATCGTAGCTGGCGTTCACCCGCCATGCGCCGAAGCTGCCCCGATAGGCGAGGGTGACGCCTTCGAGCAGCGCCTTGTCGACGTTTTCCAGTTTGCCCCAGTACGGGCTGGAGAAGTCGTCCACCCAGACGATGAGGTTCTTGATGCGGTTGTGGTAGTAGAGCGCGGAAACCGTGTGTCCGCCCTTGTCCCACGTCAGCCCGACTTCGCCGTTCTTCGCTTCTTCCGGCTTCAGGTCGGGATTGCCGCCCCAAGCCTGACGATAGAGGTCGACGATGCTGGGAGCGCGGAAGGCGGTGGCGTAGCCGACGTGGGCGCGCAGCCCCGGAACGAACCGATAACCGTAGGACACGCCGTAGGTGGTCTTGCCGCCGAATTCGGAATGCTTGTCGCGGCGGACGTTCATCTGCCAGCTATTGTTTCCCGCATTGGCCGTCCATCCGGCCAGCGCCGAGGTGTTGCGAAATTCGGGCGCGTCGCTGTAGGACGGATTGCCAAGATAATCGAGTTTTTCCGTATCGCTGGTCGTTTGTTTCAGGCGTTCGATGGCGACGAGGACGCGTCCTAGCGGCAGGTCTACGTTGTTTTGCCATGCCCATTGCCGGTTTTTGGTGCGCGAACGGTTTTGGCTCGTAGGCGAGGAGTAGTTCTTGCGCTTGTCCAGCGACTCGCCGTAGGAAAGCTCGCTCTCCCATGCGGAAAGGATGCGGTTGCGCGCAAAGAGCCGTAATTGTTCGGTTCTGAAGCTATAGCGTTTGTCGTCGTAAGTGCCGGCGGAAAGCGCGACGGCGTTGGACCAGGTGTCGTAGTAAGCCCCTTCGTCGTAATAGGCGACGCCCGAATTGGCGCGATAGCTCGCCCCCAATTCGTGGCCTTGCGCCGGGATGAAGGAAAACGAGGCACTCCCGCCCGTGTTGCGATAGGCGTCGTCGTCGGCGTCCTTGTTGCGCGCGTAGGATTTGCGCACGGTGGAATAAGCGTCGCTTTCGTCATGATTGCCCGCTACCCGGAAACGCCAGTGTTCGTCGCCGCCAGAGACGCCGGCATCGAGTTTGAACGTGTCATGGGAGCCGTAGCCCGCGAACGCGTCGCCTTTCAGACCGCGTTGACCGCGTTTGGTGAAAATCTGGATGACGCCGCCAATGGCGTTGGCGCCGTAGAGCGAAGAAGCCGGGCCGCGCAGGATTTCGACGCGCTCGACGTCGGCGAGCGACACGTAGGGAAGCGTCGCGGCGGTGCCGTCGTAAGTGGTCAGTTCGACCCCGTCTATCAAAACTTTGGTCTGGTTGAAGTTCGCGCCGCGCAGATAGAGGCTCGTTTGCTGGCCAGCGCCGCCGCTTTGCGCGAGATTGACGCCCGGTTGCCGCGCCAGCAGGTCGATGATTGTCCCCTGACCGTTCTTCTCGATTTCATCGCGCTCGATGACGGTCACGTCGGCCAGTACTTCGTTCACGCGGGTTTCCTGTCGCGTGGCGGTGACGACGACCGGGGCGAGTTCGGCGTCGGCGTTCTGGGCGAAAGTGGGGAAGGGCAGGGCGAGGGCCGGCAGGCAGGCCGCCGCCAGCAGAGGATGGTGCTTGCGCATGTTGTTGCTCCCGTGCGGCGCGCGTCCCCGCGAGCCGCGTTCAAGGTCGAAAAACGGAAGCGCCACGCGGCGCGTCAAGGGGAGCAAGGGAACTCGTCCAATGCCGCCACCCCGCGGCACTTCCAACGGTTCGCCTTTGGCCGGTATCCGGGCTTGCAAGTCTTGATTCGCCGCCTTCCCAGACGCTTGTCCAGTGGCATGAAGGCGAATCCACACTTGCTTACCGTTGCGGGGGCAGCGTCGGCTTGGCGCTTCGAGGGCGCGCACCGACTTCCCGTTTAACCGCCGGTCGGAAAGACCTGGGCGGCACCAGAGTGCGAAAACGGACGGCAGGCTATCACGCCGACGAACGGCGGACAACCGGCG
>JAISSY010000009.1 GCA_031272995.1 Azoarcus sp. | reverse complement strand
CGGCAGCGCGCGCCCGTAGCTGGCGGCGACGGTGCGCATCGTCAGTTCGCCATCGAGCTTCACCACGGCGGCTTCGGCGCTCATTTTTTCTCCAGCGACTGGTTCTTGGACTCGATCGAGGCAATCAACCCGTCGATGCCCTTGGTGCGGATTTCGTCGGCGAAGTTGCCACGATAGTTGGTGACGAGGCTCACCCCGGCCACCACCACGTCGAACACTTTCCAGCCCTGCGGCGAGTTTTCCAGCATGTAGTCGATAGGGATGGGCTGGCCGCCGGGCTGGCGCGCCTCGGTGCCGACTTTCACCTGCTTGTCGCCCGCATTGGCGCGGAACGGTTTGAAGTCGATGATTTCGTTGCGGTATTGCGTCAACGCGTTGGAATAGGTGCGCACGAGCAGGGTACGGAAAGCCTCGGTGAGGCGGCTTTGCTGCTCGGCCGTGGCGCTACGCCAATCCTTGCCCACCGCCAGCGAAGTCATGCGGCGGAAGTTGAAATGCGGCAACACTTTGGCGTTGATCAACTCGACCACCTTGGCGTTGTCGCCGGACTGGAGGTTCTGATCGGTACGCAAAATGTTGAGCACGTCGGTGGTGACGTCGCGCACCAGTTGGTCGGGCGGCGTCGACGCATCGACGGCTCGAGCCGCCGGAACATATAGAGCCAGCGCCGTCAGCGCGGACAAGCACATGGCGAACAGTTTTCCTTTCATGGTTCTTCTCCTGTTTGTTGCGGCTCCGGTTGTTGCGCTTCGGGTTGCGGCGCCGCTGCCTGCTCCGCTTGGTCGTCGCCGTCGTCGGGGGCGTCGAAATCCTCGTATTCATGCAGCGGGTTGCCGTCGTAAATCTTGGCGCGGCGCTGTTGCCGGTAGAAGTCGCGCGCGAAGCGATATTTGTCGAGGGTGCCTTCGTTGAGCGTGCGCTCTATGCCGAGATATTGCGAACGCGCGCTCACTGCTCTACCGCCGATGAAGGCGTTCCGCTCGCGGATGTTGTCGTGATAGATGAGTTCCCGCGCCACGTAGCTGTCGGCCACCAAGTCGACCGGCGCCGCCGCCGCATCGCGCAGCGTGCGCGGCCCCAGAACCGGCAACACCACGAAAATGCCGTCCGGCACGCCCCATACGGCGAGCGTCTGACCGAAATCCTCGTCGTGCTTGGGCATTCCCGCCTCGCTGGCGATGTCCAGCAGGCCGCCCAGACCGAGGGTCGAATTGAACACGAAGCGCATCCAGTCGTTCAAGGCGTCGGCGGGTTTGCCTTGCAACAGGTTGTTTACGCCAATCCACGGGTCGGCCAGATTGCCGAAGAAATTGGCCGCCCAAGCGCGCACCGGCTTGGGCGCCACCCAGACCCAGACCTTGGCGAGCGGACGGGTCGTCCATTTGTCCAGACGTTCGTTGAACTTGAACATCGGACGATTGATTTTCTCCAGCGGGTCGTCGGGGTCGCTCGTCGGCACGCTGGCGCAACCGCCCGCCAGCAACGCCGCGGCACACACGAGACAGAGGCGCAGGCTCTTGTTCAAAGCGCCCTCACTTCGCCGTGGCGGGCGTTTCCGCCGCCTTGTTGAACAGGAACTGACCGATGAGCTTTTCCAGCACCACCGCCGACTGGGTGATCTGCAACTTGTCGCCGTCTTTGAGATTGGTTTCGTCGCCGCCCGCGTCCAGCCCGATGTATTGCTCGCCGAGCAGGCCGGAGGTCAGGATGGAGGCGCTGGTGTCGGCGGGAAACTCGAACTGCCCGTCGAGATCGAGCCGCACGACGGCGCGAAAAGTCTTTTCGTCGAAGCCGATGCCGCCGACGCGACCGACCACCACCCCGGCGCTCTTGACCGGCGCGCGCACCTTCAAGCCGCCGATGTTGTCGAACTCCGCCGACACCGCATAAGTTGGCCCGGAGGAACCGGAATAGCTCCCCACTTTCACGGCCAGAAAGACCAGCGCGGCGAAACCCGCCGCCACGAAAATTCCCACCCACAAATCAAGCGTCGTCCGGCTCATCAAAGACCTCGGAACATGAAAGAAGTCAGTACGAAATCGAGCGCCAGAATCACCAGCGCCGAACTCACCACGGTGCGCGTGATCGCCCGCGACACCCCCTCGGCCGTAGGCTGGCAGTCGTAGCCCTCGAACACGGCGATCAGCGACACCGCGACCCCGAAAACGAAGGATTTGACCACGCCGTTGACCACGTCGTAGCGGAAATCCACCGATGCGCTCATCTGCGACCAGAAGGCGCCGTCGTCGACGCCGATGGCGACGACGCCGATCAACCAGCCGCCGAAAATGCCCATCGCCGAGAACATCGCCGCCAAGAGCGGCATCGAAATCACTCCGCCCCAGAAGCGCGGCGCCACCACGCGCGCCACCGGATTCACCGCCATCATGTCCATCGCCTGCAACTGCTCGGTGGTCTTCATGAGGCCGATTTCAGCGGTGACCGCCGAACCGGCGCGGCTGGCGAACAGCAGCCCCGCCACCACCGGCCCCAATTCGCGCAGGAGCGACAGCGCCACCATGATGCCGAGCGCGTCGCTGGAGCCAAAGCGTTGCAGGATGTCGTAGCCCTGCAAACCGAGCACCATGCCGACGAACAGCCCCGACACCAGGATGATGAGAAGCGACAATACGCCGCTGAAGTAAATCTCGCGGATGGTGAGCGGCAGGCGCCGGAACGACTGCCCGGAATAACGCAGCACCGCGACGAAGAAGCGCGAGGCGAAGCCGAGCCGCCAGATGCCGTCGATGGTGAGCGCGCCGATTTTGCGCAGCAGTTCGCCGAACGCGTTCATGCCGTCGCTCCTTCGATCAGGCTCGCCAACGGCGGCGCCGGGTAGTGGAACGGCACCGGGCCGTCGGGTTCGGCGTGCACGAATTGATGCACGAAGGGGTCGGCGGAGGCGCGGATTTCGTCCGGGGTGCCGCGCGCCACGATGACGCCGTCGGAGACGAAATAAACGTAATCGACCAACCCGAGCGACACCTGCACGTCGTGCGTCACCATGATCGAAGCGGCGCCGAGGGCGTCGTTCAGGCGCCGAATCAATTGCCCGGTGACGCCGAGCGAAATCGGATCCAGCCCCGCGAACGGCTCGTCGTAGAGCACCAATAACGGGTCGAGCGCCACCGCGCGCGCCAGCGCCACCCGGCGCGCCATGCCGCCGGAAAGTTCGGAGGGCATCAGACCGGCGGCGCCGCGCAGGCCGACCGCGTGCAACTTCATCAGCACGAGGTCGCGCACGATTTCGGCGGGCAAATCGGTGTGTTCGCGCAGCGGAAAAGCGACGTTGTCGAGCACGCTCATGTCGGTGAACAGCGCGCCGAACTGGAACAGCATCCCCATGCGCCGCCGCAGCGCGTAGAGCGCCGAAGTCGACAGCCGGCTCAAATCCTGCCCCGCCACCGTCACCCGCCCGGCGTTGGCGCGCAACTGGCCGCCGATCAGGCGCAGCAGCGTCGTCTTGCCGGAGCCGGAGCCTCCCATGATCGCCACCAGTTGGCCGCGATGCACGGTGAGGTCGACGCCGCGCAGGATTTCGCGCTCGCCGTAGGCGAAGCGCACCTGTTCGAGCTGGACGACGGGTTCTTTGGAGGAGGCCGTGTTCACGTATTTGAAGAACCGTAGGGCGAAAGAAGCAGCGATTCTAGCAAAACTGCGCATACAGGCCGAATCGGACGAATGCCTGTGACACAATCGGATACGAAACTGCGTTCGCGCCCATCGCCACCATGACCGCCCCCGCCGCCACGTCGCGCCTTGCCGGACTCGCGCCCATCGTCGCCGCCGACGCGCGCCGCCTCGTGCTCGGCAGCTTTCCCTCCCCCGCCTCGCTGGCTGCGCAACAGTATTACGGCCATCGTCAAAATCATTTCTGGAAGTTGCTCGGCGCCATCTTCGACGAACCGCTCTACGACCTGCCCTACGCCGAGCGCGTCGCCCGCGTCCAAGCGCATCGCATCGCCATTTGGGACGTTTATCGCGCCTGCGTGCGCCCCGGC
>JAISSY010000152.1 GCA_031272995.1 Azoarcus sp. | reverse complement strand
AGGAAGTTGTCGCTGAACCACGCGTTGACGGTGGCGTTTTCCAGCACGCGGATGTTGGGATGGGCGCGCACGGCGGCGACGAGTTTTTGCGCCGCTTCGTCGCCGCGTTTGCCTGCGGCGTCGAACCGCGCCCAGTTGAGCGCGCCGCCGATTTCCGGCTCCTGCTCGACGAGAATGGTTTCGGCGCCGGCTTCCGCCGCCGCCAGCGCCGCCGCCAAGCCGGCGGGGCCGCCGCCGATGACTGCGACATCGGCGAACAGATATTGCTTGTCGTAGTACTCCGGTTTGAAGGCGGTGTCGATTTTGCCCAGACCGGCCTTGGGGCGGATGACCAGCTTTTCCCAGAACATCCACGCGCCTTTCCAGAATTTCGGCTTGAAGAAGGCGCGGTAGTAGAAGCCTACCGGCATGAAGCGCCCGAACTTGCCGAGAACGGCGTCGCGGTCATGGTCGAGCGAGCCGTTGTAGTTTTGCCCTTCGACTTTCAGCCCCGCCGCGATGGGGTGCAGGTCGGCGAGCACGTTGGCTTCCGAGGGCAGTTGCACGAGGGTGTTCACGTCCTGTCCAGCGAAGGTGAGCGGGCCGCGCGGGCGGTGGTATTTGAACGAACGCGACAGCACCCAGCGACCGTTGGCGGCCAGCGCGCTGGCGATGGTGTCGCCCGCGAAGCCGGTGTATTTGCGACCCTCGAACGAGAATTCCACCGGGCGCGAACGGTCGATGCGCCGACCGTGGGGCGCGGGCAGACGGTTGGGCGTTTGGGTTTGGGCGCTCATGACGGAGTTCCTTCGGTGGGAGCGGCGGCGAATTCGACGCGCTCGCGGAAAATTTCGGAGGGGTCGTAGGTGCGCAGGATGTCGTCGCTCACCGTATGACGTTCGGCGATGAACCAGTAGCCGGAGGCGTTGTGCATCCACCATTCGCGCACGACGCCGGCCGGGTTGTCCTGATTGAAGACGTGGTCGGCCCACTCGGCGACGCTGGCGCGCGCCGGGTCGGGCATGGCGCGCACTTCGCCGCCGTAGGTGAATTCGGAGATGTTGCGCGGGCCGTTCAACGGGCAGGGCATGATTTTCATGGATGGCTCCGGGGTTCAGTGGCTGGCAGCGGTGGCGCCCATTTCGTTGATTTGCTGGAAGCGCGAGAAGCGGTCCAGCCCGAACGGCGCGATGAGCTCGGGCACCTTGCCGCCGCTGGCGACGAGTTCGGCCATGGTCTTGCCGCAGATGGGCGTCGACTTGAAGCCGTAGGTGCCCCAACCGGCGTCGAGGTAATAGTTCTCGACCGGCGACAGGCCCATGATGGGGCTGTAGTCGGGGGTCATGTCGGTGATGCCCGTCCATTGCCGCATCAGCTTGACGTTGGCGAAGAAGGGGAACATCTCGATGGCGTGCGCCAGCAACCCTTCCTTGAGGTCGATGGTCGAGCGCGTGTTGTAGAGCGGGTAGGGGTCGGAGCCGCCGCCGATGAGGATTTCGCCGCGTCCGGTTTGCTGCACGTAGCAGTGCAGCGCCGACGAACTCACCAGTTGGTCGAGGAAGGGCTTGACCGGCTGCGTCACCATCGCCTGTAACGGGTAGGTGTGGATGGGGGCGCGGATGCCCGCCTTTTGCAGCAGCAGCGAACTGTGCCCGGCCACCGCCTGCACGGCGCAGCCGCATTGAATCGTGCCGCGCGTGGTTTTCACCGCCTTCAGGCGACCGTTCTCGATGTCGAAGCCGGTGACTTCGGTGAGCGGGTGGAATTCGACGCCGCGCTGGATGGCGCCGCGCGCGTAGCCCCACGCCACGCCGTCGTGGCGGGCGGTGGCGCCGTCGATGTGCCACAGGCCGGCGAGAATCGGCATGTGGCCGGTGTCGAGATTCAAGAGTGGCACCAGTTCGTGGATTTGCTTGCGGTCGAGCATTTCGGTGCGGCCGCCGAAGTGCCGATTCACCTCGGCGCGCTGGCGGAAGGCGCGCACGGTGGCGTCGGTGTGCGCCAGCGTCAGTTGACCGCGCTCGGAATACATGATGTTGAAATCGAATTCGTTGGAAAGCTCGCGGAAGAGCTTCACCGATTCGATGTAGAACTTCACGCCTTCCGGGGTCAGGTAGTTGGAGCGGATGACCGCCGTGTTGCGCGTGGTGCTGCCGCCGCCGAGATAGCCCTTGTCGAGCACCGCGACGTTGGTGATGCCGTGGTATTTCGCCAGATAGTAGGCGATGGCCACGCCGTGACCGCCGCCGCCGATGATGACGACATCGTAGGAAGGCTTCAGCTTCGCGGGGGGAGGCGGAAAATCCGGCTTGATTTCGGACGAGAAGCCGAGTCGTAGAAGCGATAAGGGCATGATGCCTCCTCGTTATGCGGCGGCGCGCGCCGCGCTCACAGTGTTCTGCATCAGACAGGCGATGGTCATCGGCCCGACGCCGCCGGGAACCGGGGTAATCGCGCCCGCCACTTCGACGGCGTCGGCGAAATCCACGTCGCCCACCAGTCGGGATTTGCCGTCGCCGGCGTCGATGCGGTTGATGCCGACGTCGATGACCGTCGCGCCGGGTTTGAGCCAGTCGCCCTTGACCATGCCGGGGCGGCCCACCGCCACCACGACGATGTCCGCCAGCCGGCACAGCTCCTTGACGTTCGGGGTGTGCGAATGCGCGACGGTGACGGTGCAATCGGCCTGCAGCAGCAGCGCCGCCATCGGCTTGCCGACGATGTTCGAGCGCCCGATGACCACCGCGTGCTTGCCGCGCAGACCGTCGGCGCCGAGCGTCTCGCGCAGCAGGCGCAGGCAGCCCCACGGCGTGCACGCCACCAGCGCCGGCAGACCGAGCCGCATCGCGCCGACGTTGGTCGGATGAAAGCCGTCGACATCCTTGCCCGGCGCGATGGCTTCGATGACCTTTTGCTCGTCGATTTGCTTCGGCAACGGCAGTTGCACGAGGATGCCGTGCACGGCGGCGTCGGCGTTCAGTTGCGCGATGAGCGAGAGCACGCCCGCTTCCGGTGTGTCGGCGGGGAGGCGGTATTCGAGCGAGTGCAACCCCGCTTCCTTCGCCGTTTTCACCTTGTTGCGCACGTAGACCTGACTGGCGGGGTCTTCTCCCACCAACACCACCGCCAGTCCGGGTTTGACGCCGCGCGCCGTCAGCTTGGCGGCCTCGATGCGCGCTTCCTCCACCACCTTGGCGGCGATGGCCTTGCCGTCGATGATTTTCGCGCTCATCTGAACACCACCGTTTTGTCGCGATTGAGAAAGACGCGGTGCTGCAGGTGATAACGCACCGCCTTGGAGAGCGCCACCGTCTCGGTATCGCGGCCCACCGCCACGAGGTCGTCCGGTTTGTAGGCGTGGTCGACGCGCTGCACTTCCTGCTCGATGATTGGCCCTTCGTCGAGGTCGGAGGTGACGTAATGCGCCGTCGCGCCGATGAGCTTCACCCCGCGCGCGTGCGCCTGGTGATAAGGCTTGGCGCCCTTGAAGCCGGGCAGGAAGGAGTGATGGATGTTGATGGCCCGTCCCGACAGCGCCTTGCAGAGTTCGTCGGAGAGGATTTGCATGTAGCGCGCCAGCACCACCAGTTCGGCCTGCGTTTCCTCGACGATTTTCAGCAGTTCCCTTTCCTGCGCCGCCTTGGTTTCCTTGGTCACCGGCAGATAGACGAAGCGGATGCCTTCGCGTTCGGCCATCGGACGCAAGTCGAGGTGGTTCGACACCACCGCCGCGATGCGC
Source organism: Azoarcus sp. (assembly GCA_031272995.1). Classification (GTDB taxonomy): domain Bacteria; phylum Pseudomonadota; class Gammaproteobacteria; order Burkholderiales; family Rhodocyclaceae; genus WRNU01. The sequence goes on along the minus strand of JAISSY010000152.1, from coordinate 6,326 downwards.
ATGTCCAGTTCGCCCTTGTGATGGCGGTAGAGCAGGTCGGCGAAGCAGTGGTCGAACTTGCTCACCATGATGACGACGCGCATCGGCTCGTACGAGCTGTAAAGCTGCCAATCCATCTCGAACGGCTTGCCCACTTCGGCGGCGAACTCGCTTTTGAACGTCTCCATGTCGGGCTTTTCGCCGGTGAAGTGGAAGACCGTGCGCATGAAGAAGCGGGTGCTCTCCTCGTCGTCGAACTGCGACATTTCGCTGATGTAGCAGCGTCGCGCGGCGAGGAAGGAGGTGGCCGCCGCCACGATGCCGGTGGTCGCCGGGCAGGTCACTTTGAGGATGTAGTCTTCCCTCTCCCCTGCCGTGGCGGGGATATTGCCTTGAGTCATTTCGGTCGGTCCTTTGTGCGTTTGGGCGCTTACAGGTTGTAGCCCTTCTCGCCGTGTTCGGTTTCGTCCAGACCTGCGTACTCGGTTTCGGGGTCGACGCGCAGACCGACGGTGAGGTCGATGAGCTTGAGAATGACCCACGAAATCACGAAGGTATAGACGATGGTGAAGATGACGCCCTTGAACTGCGCCACCAACTGCGTGGCGATGGAGATATCTTCGCTGCCGCCCAGACTCTGCGCCGCGAACACGCCGGTGAGCAGCGCGCCGACGACGCCGCCGACGCCGTGCAGGCCGAAGGCGTCGAGCGTGTCGTCGTAGCCGAACCTGCGTTTGACCACCGCGACGAAGACGAAGCACACCGCCCCGGCGACCAGACCGATGACCAGCGCGCCCATCGCGCTCAGGTAAGCGCATCCGGGCGTGACGCCGACCAGACCGGCGAGGGCGCCGGAAGCCAGCCCCAGAGCGCTCGGCTTGCCGTTCTTGAGCCATTCGACGATGCCCCAACCGAGAACGCCGGCGCAGGCCGCGAGTTCGGTGTTCATCAGCGCCATGCCGGTGGAGCCGTTGACCGCCACGGCGGAGCCGGCGTTGAAGCCGAACCAGCCGAGCCAGACGAAGCCGGCGCCGGCAAGGCACAAGCCGAGGTTATGCGGCGGCATCGCCGTTTTCGGATAACCGGAGCGTTTGCCGACCACCAGCGCGCAGGCGAGCGCCGCGACCCCGGAGTTGATATGCACGGCGGTGCCGCCGGCGAAATCGAGCACGCCCCAGTTCGCCATCAGCGAACCCGGGCCGCCCCACACCATGTGCGAGACCGGCGCGTAAACGAAGCTGAACCACAGCGCCAGAAAGAGCACGGCGCTGATGAACTTCATCCGTTCGGCGAAGCCGCCGGCGACGATGGCCGGAGTGATGATGGCAAACGAGAGCAGGAAGGTGACGATGACCGATTCCGGTATGCCGTCGCCGTTGACCGTGCCCTGCTTGATGCCGGCAAGAAAGAGATTGCTCGAGCCGCCGATGAAGCTGTGCAGGTTGAAGACGCCTTCCTGCATGCCGGTGGCGTCGGTGGCGATGGTGTAGCCGAATATCACCCACAGCACCGCGATGACGCCGGCGGCGGCGAAGAACTGCGAGAACACCGACAGCAGGTTCTTGGTGCGCACCAGCCCGGCGTAGAACATCGCCAGACCGGGGATGCACATCGCCACCACCAGCGCGGCGGCGGTAATCATCCATGCGGAGTTGCCGGTGTCGATGGGGGTGGGCGTCGTGGTGGTGGCGACGACCTCGGCGACGATTTCGGCTTCCTGCGCGCCCGCCGTGGGAGCGAGAGCGAGAAAGAGCGCGGGCAAGGCGAGGGGAGTCATGCGCCTACAGCGTTCCAGAAGCGTGGAGGGGTAATGCATGGCGTTTCTCCTTCGTGGTGGGGGGAAAGGAAAAGCTGGCGCTTCAATAGCCGGAACCGTTCTGGCCCGGAATCCATTTCGTCCCCGCCAGCGGCACGCGCGCCATCGCGGCGGCTTCCACCGTCAGCGCCACGAGGTCGTCGGGGTCGAGATTGTTCAGATGCGACTTGCCGCAGGCGCGCGCCATGGTCTGTGCTTCCAGCACCAGCACCGAGAGGTAATTCGCCAGCCGCCGCCCGGCGAGCACCGGGTCGAGCCGCTTGGAGAGTTCCGGGTCTTGCGTGGTGATGCCGGCGGGGTCCTTGCCTTCGTGCCAGTCGTCATAGAACCCGGCGGCGGAACCGATTTTGCGCAGTTCGGCGTCGAGGTTCGGGTGGTTGTCGCCGAGCGCGATGAGCGCCGCCGTGCCGATGGACACCGCGTCGGCGCCCAACGCCATCGCCTTGGCGACATCGGCGCCGGTGCGCACGCCGCCGGAGACGATGAGCTGCACCTTGCGGTGCATGTCCATCTCCTGCAGGGCTTGCACCGCTTGCGGAATCGCGGGCAGGGTGGGGATGCCGACGTGTTCGATGAACACTTCCTGCGTCGCGGCGGTGCCGCCCTGCATGCCGTCGAGCACGATGACGTCCGCGCCGGCCTTGACCGCGAGCTTGACGTCGTAATAGGTGCGGGTGGCGCCAATCTTGACGTAGATGGGTTTTTCCCAATCGGTGATTTCGCGCAGTTCGGCGATTTTGATGGCCAAATCGTCCGGCCCCGTCCAGTCTGGGTGACGGCTGGCGGAGCGCTGGTCGACGCCGATGGGCAGGGTGCGCATGCCGGCGACGCGTTCGGTGACCTTCATGCCGAGCAACATGCCGCCGCCGCCCGGTTTGGCGCCTTGTCCCAACACCACTTCGATGGCGTCGGCCTTGCGGATGTCGTCCGGGTTCATGCCGTAACGCGACGGCAGATATTGGTAGACCAGCGTTTGCGACTGGCCGCGTTCTTCCGGCGTCATGCCGCCGTCGCCGGTGGTGGTGCTGGTGCCGGCGATGGTGGCGCCGCGTCCGAGCGCTTCCTTGGCCTGCGCCGACAGCGAGCCGAAGCTCATCCCGGCGATGGTGACCGGAATCTTCAGATGCAACGGCTTCTTGGCGAAGCGGGTGCCGAGCCATACGTCGGTGCCGCATTTCTCGCGGTAGCCTTCGAGCGGGTAGCGCGACATCGAGGAGCCGAGCAACAGCAGGTCGTCGAAGTGCGGCACGCGCCGCTTGGTGCCGCCGCCGCGAATGTCGTAGATGCCGGTTTCGGCGGCGCGCTGGATTTCCTGAATCGTCAGGCGGTCGAAGGTGGCGGATTCGCGCAGGATGGGTTCGTGGGTGCTCATGATAGATGGGTATCCTTCGGTGAGTGTCCGCTTCAGTACGCGGCGGCGTTGTCGACGTGGAAGTTGTAGAGGTTGCGCGCCGAGCCGTAGCGGCGGAACGCCTTCGGGTCTTCATCGACGCCCGCTTTCTGCAGCAGTTCGGCGAGTTCGCTCAGGTGTTCGGGGCGCATTTCCTTTTCGATGCAGTCCGAACCGAGCGACTTCACCTTGCCCTTGACGTAGATGTGCACCTCGTAGAGCGAATCGCCGAGGTTTTCGCCGGTGTCGCCGAGCACCACCAGCCGGCCGGCCTGGCCGAGGAAGGCGCTCATGTGGCCGATGTTGCCCTTGACCACGATGTCGATGCCCTTCATCGAGATGCCGCAACGCGCGCCGGCGTCGCCCTCGATGACCAGCAACCCGCCGTGGCCGGTGGCGCCCGCCGATTGCGAGGCGTTGCCCTTGACCAGCACCGAGCCGGACATCATGTTTTCGGCGACGCCGACGCCGACGTTGCCGTGCACCACGACATCGGCCTTCTTGTTCATGCCGGCGCAGTAGTAGCCGGCGTGACCCTGAATGTCGATTTTGAGCGGCTCGTCGATGCCGACCGCGATGTTGTGCTTGCCGGCGGGGTGGGCGATGACCCAATCGCGTTCGGTGAGTTGCTTGTGCTGTTCGTGCAGCGCCTGATTCAGTTCGCGCACGCTGGCGGTGGATAAGTCGATGGTTTTCATGGATGGATTCCTTCGAGGCGAATGCGGTTCGGGCGCGGGTTCAGTGGCGTTCCCACACGTAGAGCGTGGCCGGGTCGGGTTCCCACACTTTTGCGTTCTCTATGCCGGGCAGGGTGGTGAAGGCGCGGTATTCGGAAGCCATCGCCACGTAGTCGTCGGTCTCCGCCAGCACGGCGGGTTTGCAGGCGATGGGGTCGCGGATGACCGCGAAGCCGTCGCGCGTGCCGATGGCGAAGGTGAAGAAGCCGTCGAGGTCTTTCAGCGCCCCGTCGAGCGCCGCCGCCAGCGTGTCGCCTTTTTTCAGCCGCCATGTCAGGTAACCGGCGGCGACTTCGGAATCGTTCTCGGTCTCGAAAACGATGCCTTCGCGTTCGAGGTCCTGACGAATGCGGTAGTGGTTGGAGAGCGAGCCGTTATGCACCAGACACAGGTCGGCGCCGGTCGAGAACGGGTGGCTGCCTTCCATCGTCACCGCGCTTTCGGTCGCCATGCGGGTGTGGCCGATGATGTGCGAGCCTTTCATCTTCTTGAGCGTGAAGCGCTCGGTGATGTCCTTCGGCAGCCCGATGCCCTTGAGAATTTCGATGCTGCGTCCGACGCTCATCACATGCACGTCGGGCGCGAGTTCGGCGATGGCCGCGCGCACGGCGGCTTCCGTCGCCTTTGTCTTGAACACGGCGGCGGTGGCGTTCTGGAACCAGTCGATTTTCTCGCCCAGTTTCTTTTCCAGCTTCTCCACCAGCCCTTTCCAGTCGAAAGCGGCGTCTTCGGTTTGTAGCGTCAGCTTGATGGCGCCTTCCGGCACCTCGTCGCCGTAGATGGCGAAGCCGGCGCTGTCCGGGCCGCGGTCGGTCATCGACAGCAGCATCGGCTCGAAAAGCTCGCCCAGTCGAGGCTCCAGCGCCTTGTTCTTCAAATAGAGTCCAACGATTCCGCACATGGCGTTTCTCCGTAAGTTCGTGGCCGGATGGAATGGTCAGAAGAATTCCGCGTAGCGCCGCACTTCCCAGTCGGTGACGTAGCGGTTGTATTCGACCCACTCCATGCGTTTTTCCTTGATGAATTCGTTGACGATTTCGTTGCCGAGCGTGTGGCGGAACAAATCGTCGTATTCGAGGGCGCGCAGCGCCTCGTTGAGCGATTGCGGCAGGATTTCGATGCCGCGCCCGGAAATCTTGTCGATGCCCATGCGATAGAGGTTTTCGTTGCACGGCTCGCCGGGGTCGAGTTCCTTGTCGACGCCGTCCAGCCCCGCCGCGATGAGCGCCGCCGTCACCAGATATGGGTTGCAGCCCGAATCCGGCAGGCGGTATTCGAGGCGGCCGTAAGGGATGCGAATCATCGCCGAGCGGTTGTTGGCGCCGTAGGTGATGAACACCGGCGCCCATGTCGCGCCGGAGAGCGACCGCCCGATGACCAGCCGCTTGTAGGAATTCACCGTCGGCGCCGCGAAGGCGCATAGCGCCGGGGCGTGTTTGAGCAGCCCGGCGGTGAAGTGATAGGCGAGCTTCGACAGCCCCATGTGGCGGCGGTCGCTCTTGTCGGTAAAGAGGTTCTTGTTCTTGCCGTCGGCAATCGACAGGTGGATGTGCATGCCGTTGCCGGAACGCGCCGGATTCGGCTTCGGCATGAACGAGCACACCAGTCCCAGTTCGTGGGCGATTTCGCCCGCCGCCATGCGGAACAGGGTGAATTTGTCCGCCGATTGCAGCGCCTCGCTGTAGGTGTAGTTGATTTCGAACTGCCCCGGCGCGTCCTCGTGGTCGATTTGGAAGATGTCGTAGCCCACCTGCTGCAAGGCTTCGGTGAGCCGTTCCAGAAAGACGCGGCTGCGCGACAGCCCCTTGTAGTCGTAGCAGGGCTTGTCGAGAGTGTCGCTCGGTTCGGTGAGCAGCTTGCCGTCCTCGCCGCGCACGAACAGGCTGAACTCCGGCTCCAGCCCGGTGTTCAGATGCCAGCCGCGTTCGGCGAGGCGTTCGATTTGTTTGGTCAGCACGTAGCGCGTGTCGTAGGGGTGCGGCTTGCCGTTGACCTTGCACAGGCAGGAGACGCGCGCGTAACCCGGCTGCCAGGGCAGCGGGGTGAGCGTCGACAGGTCGCCGAAAGCGAGCAAGTCCGGCCCGTGCGGCTCCATGCCCATGCCGGAGATGGCGAACCCGGCGAATCCCGCCCCGTTCTCCACCGCGTCGGCCAGCGCCGCCACCGGCACCGATTTCGTCTTGGCGACGCCGTGGATATCCACGAACTGCGTCAGCACGTATTTGATGCCGTTTTCTTCGATGATGCGCCGGGTTTCCGCCGGCAACGCTTTCAGGCTATCCGCCGCGCGCGTCTGGGAAGGCATGACCTTGCTCCTTTCGTTTGGATTGACGTGTCCGAATCACGTCATTGCAAGGCACGTACCAGCTTGGTTTTTGCCCGTTCAATCCACCATCAAACCCGC
>JAISSY010000116.1 GCA_031272995.1 Azoarcus sp. | reverse complement strand
CCTGCGCGAATACTGCGCCAACGAAAAAATCTCGAACGAATTCGTGCGCGCCCGGCTCGCCAGTTTCAGCAAGATCACCGGGCGCGAGGAGACCTGCGCCAGCCTGATGGATTATTGATCGTCGGCTTCGTCTTCGAGATCGCCGCCGTCGACCGGCACGTTGTCGGCGGCGGACTTCTGTGACGCAGCCGCCTTGGCCGGCGCGGTTTTAACCGGCGGCGCGACCCGTTTCTGCGTCGTCACTGGTGCAGCCTTGCCTTGTCGGCAGTGAAAGCGACGCGGAAACCGATGCGGGGGTCGCGGAAATCCGGCTGGCGATGGAAGCGAACCGCAGAGCGCAGGCCTTTAATGCTGTTATGCCAACTGCCGCCACGGTACACGCGATCCTTGCCGGCTTCGGGGCCGCGCGGATCCTGCTTCGGGCTGACGGCGTAGTAGTTGGCGTCGTACCAGTCCTGCACCCACTCCGCGACGTTGCCGTGCATGTCGTACAGACCCCACGGATTCGGATGCCGCGCGCCCACTGTGCACGTCCACCGTTCGAATTTGGTGTTGTCGCAGTTCTCCTGACCGACCGAGCAGACTTTGTTTCTGCCGGCATAGGCGATGCACGCATAGGGCTTGAACGCTTTGTAGTGACCGAAAGAGTAAGCCGTCGTGGTTCCGGCGCGGGTGGCGTATTCCCATTCCGCTTCGGTCGGCAAGCGGTAGCGGGTCGTGCCTTCCTTGGCGTTCAAACGCTGGATGAATCTCTGCGCGTCGTCCCAGGAAACGTTTTCCACCGGATGGGAAGGATCCTTGGTTGCGCTGGGGTTGTCATGGCTGCCCATGACAGCTTGCCATTGCGCTTGGGTGACTTCGTATTTGCCGAGGTAGAAAGCGCGTGTGATGGTGACGTCATGAGCCGGATATTCGTCGTGACGTCCCTGTTCGGCGCGCTGCAGACGGGTGGCTCGGCGTCCTTGGGCGGCGAAGTTTTCACTGCCCATTTCGAACGTTCCGGCCGGAATCTGGATGAAAGTCATTCCGACGCTATTGGTATAGCTCGGAAAGTCGACTTCCGGGGCTTTCGGGGTGCTATGGCACGCCGCCAACAGGCTTGCGGCGCATAACGACGTGCAAATGTTTCGGATGGCATGGTTAGATTTCATATCTCTCTCCTTGGTCGCAAGGGTCGGATTGTAGCGAATCGTTTTTACCGAAGGTATAACGGATTTAAGCAATGCGCGCGATATGCTGATCACGAACTTTTTCCAGCATAGCCGTGACCGCGCCGATGCCGGGAACGACTGCATCCGGCGCGATTTCGGCCAGCGGCACGAGCACGAAGGCGCGTTGGTGCAGGCGCGGGTGGGGCAGGGTGAGCGTCGGGGTGGCGAGGGTCGCGTCGCCGTAGAGCAGCAGGTCGAGGTCGATGGGGCGCGCCGCCAGCGGCTTTTCGCGTTGGCGGCCGCCGGCGGCTTCGATGGCGAGCAGGGCGTCGAGCAGGGCTTGCGGGGCGAGGGCGGTGTCGAGCGCGAGCACGGCGTTGACGTAGTCGGGCTGTGTGTCCGGCACGCCTTGCGGGGCGCTGCGGTAACAGGATGAACGCGCGACCACGCGGGTGTCGGGCAGGGCGTCGAGCGCCTGCACCGCATATTCGAGCATGGCGAGCGGGTCGCCGAGATTGGCGCCGAAAGCGACGTAGGCGCGCACGGGAGCGGCGGACATCTCAGGCGGCGGGTTCGGCGTCGGGCGGCAACGCCGCGCCTTCGGCGCTCGCAGGCTTGCGGCGGCGACGGCGACGTTTGCGCGCCGGGGCGGCGTCCTGCGGCACGGCGCGCAATAATTCTTCGCGTTCGTCGTGACCGGCGTGGGCGAAGCGATCCCACCAGTCGGGCAATTCCTGTGGAATGCCGCCGGCGGCGGCGCGCAGGTGGAGGAAATCCCACCCGGCGCGGAAGCGCGGATGTTCGATCAGGCGGAAGGGCGCGCGCCCGGAGCGTTTGTCGAAACGCGGTTGCAGCGCCCACAAGTCCTTGATGTCGCCGGCGATGCGGCGGGTAATCGCCAGTTGTTCGGCCTGAGTGTCGAGCACGTCGTCCATCGCCGCGAACAGCGCCGGTTGCGACAATTCGCCCGCCGCCTGACGCTCTTTCCAGTTGCGCGTCACTTCCGGCCACAGCAGCGCCGCGAACAGGAAGCCGGGCGACACGGATTTATCTGCGCGCACGCGCTCGTCGGTGTTCTCCAGCGCCAGCCAGACGAAACGCTCGCCCACCGGCTGATCGAGAATGACGTCGAGCAGCGGCAGCAGGCCGTGGTGCAGACCTTCGGCGCGCAACTGCTCGATGCAGCGCACCGCGTTGCCCGACATCAGCAGTTTGAGGATTTCGTCGAATAGCCGCGCCGCCGGAACGTTTTCGAGCAAGGAGGCCATCTCGCGGATCGGCTCGCGCGCGGCGGGGTCGATGATGAGCCCGAGCTTGGCCGCCAGTCGCACGGCGCGCAGCATGCGCACCGGGTCTTCGCGGTAGCGGGCGCGCGGCTCGCCGATCATGCGAAGCGTTTTTTGCTGCAGGTCGGCGACGCCGTGGTGGTAGTCGAGAATGGTTTCGCTCACCGGGTCGTAATAGAGCGCGTTGACGGTGAAATCGCGCCGCACCGCGTCCTCGGCCTGCGTGCCGTAGGTATTGTCGGCGAGCACGCGCCCGTGACGATCGGTTTCCGCCGACTGGTTGGCGCGGAAGGTGGAGACTTCGATGGTCTCCGGCCCGCTCATCACATGCACGATTTTGAAGCGCCGCCCGATGATGCGCGAGCGCCGGAACAGCGCCCGCACTTCCTCCGGGGTGGCGGAGGTGGCGACGTCGTGATCCTTGGGGACGTGGCCGATCAGCAGGTCGCGGATGGCGCCGCCGACGATGTAAGCCTGATAACCGTGTTCCTGCAGGGTTTTGCACACCTTGACCGCGAAGGACGACACCCGCGAGCGATGAATGCCGTGCTGAGAGACGGGTATGCGGGCGGGTTCGCCGGTCGTGGTGGTTTTTGCGGCACGGCGATTGAACACCTTGCGCAGCAGCTTGCGGATCATCGAGACGGAAACGGTTGGGTGCGATTCAGGCGCGCAATGATACCCGATGCGCGTCCGCCGCACGTTGCGACAAGTCTAGGCGCTGAGACGCGCACCACATTCGCCGCAGAAAAGGTCGTCCTGCCCGATGGGAGTCTTGCATTGCGGACAGAGCGCGGCGACCGGCTCGGGAGTCGGCGCCGGCGCGGGTTCCGGTTGCAGTTCCAGTTGCAGTTCCGGTTGTGGCTCCGGTTCCGGCTGGGGTTCAGGCTCCGGCTGTGGTTCAGGCTCCGGTTGCGGTTCAGGCTTCGGTTGCGGTTCAGGCTTCGATTCCGGTTCCGGTGGTCGTGGCTCAGGTTTCGCCTCCGCGACGGGATCGAGGAACGGGTCGGGGGCGGAGAACTGTTCGGGTTCTTCGCGGATCGGTTCGGGTTCGACTGCGGTTTCATCGGCCGGCGTCTCGACCGCGTTCTTGGCTTTTTTCCGCTTCGGTTTTTTGCTGACTTCGATGGCGGGCAAATCCTCGCCGAGGCGCAGATAGATCAGGTTCAGTCCCATCAATTTCATGGCGACGAGCGGGGTCGCCACCAGCACGATGCCGATCTTGGAGCCGAAGAAGCTCGCCATGACGTATTCGTTGTCGAGGTCGGGCGTCACCATGAGTCCGACGCCGTTGGTCAGTTCGAGGAAGGAATCGCGCAGCACGAACGCCGAAGCGGCCGAGACGGCGTCATAGCCGACGACGGCGATGACGCATGCCGCCCCCGCGGCGACGGTGAGGAATACGGTGAGCAGAAACAGGCGGATGAGCAGTTCTTTGCCGCGCAGGCGCAGAATTTGTCCGACCCGCTGCACGGTTCCGGAGATGTCGCCGCCGGCCCAAATCGCCGGACAGACCATCGCGAGCGCCACCACCAGCGCCGCGAGCAGCAACCCGGCGAGCACCACCAGCACCGGGAAAATCACCGCGTAAATTACCGGCCCGACCACCGGTGTCTTGCACAGCCACAGCAGCAGCCCGGCGCCGATGCCGAAGATAATCGCCATGCCAAGCCCGACCAGCGAAACCGAGAAAATGCGCAGGGCAAAGAAAACGCTGTCGATCAGCACCGCCTTGCCGAGCGCGCGCGGCTTGAGTCCGCGCGCCTGATCCATCAGCAGCAGCCCGGCGGCGGAAACGCCGACCGGGTACACCAGCATGGCGGCGAACAGGCACAACCCCGCCACCATGAACAGATCCGGATAAATCAGATTGAGCGTCCCGACGACCAGCGTCGCCGCCAGCAGGCCGGTGACGAGCAAAACGCACAGCGCTTTCCAGTTGCGCAGCGCGTCGGAGATTTGCAGCAATTCGGCGCAACGACCTCCCGTTCCCGGCTGGGTTCGACTCATGAAAGAAGATCTCCTGTGATCGCGATGCTCAGAGCGTCCATCCGGGCGGGCGTCACTGGCGGCTCCGGTTGTCGATGGGCAGGAAAACGACGCTGCGCACCGGCGCTTTGCGGCCGTCGGCGCGGCGCGCGGCGCGTTTGGCAGGCGCTTTCGGCGCGGGCGTGGCATCGGCGTCGGTAGCGGCGTCGGCGGCGGCGACGACCGGAATCAGGTTCGGGTCGGCGGGCGGGGTGGCGTTCTGGTTCTCCTGACCGGGATTCTCCGGCGCGGACGGTTTGGGCGCGTCGCTCGGCAGCGCAAGGGGCGCGGTTTCCGGGGCGTCGCCGTTGTCGGAGTTGTGGCGACCTTTTTGAATTCCGGGCAGGCCGGGAATGGTGCCTAGCGTGGATTCTTCTTCCGCACGAGGTTCGAGCGCGGCGCCTATTTCGGCGGCGGCGTCGTTCGTGCCGGCAGCGGGCGGCGCGACGGCAAGTTGCCGTTCCGGCGCTGGCGCGGGCAGTTCGACCGCGACCATTTTCATCGCTTGCGCTTCTTTCGGTTCCTCGGATTCGCCGATTTGATTCGCTTTCACCGCGACGGGCGGCAACTCCACGGTGGTCACGCTCGCTTCCTGTGTCGGTTCGGCTTGCAGGTGTTGATCCAATCCCCACCAGAATTCGCCGACGATGCCGCCGAGCAGCGCGGCCACGACGAGCGCGCCGCAGCCCAACGCTATCGAACGGATGTTGGGATCGGAAAGCAAGCGATTGGGCGAGCCTTCCGTGGGTAAGCCGAAGTCCAAGGAGGGTTCGGTCGTGTCGGGCGGTTCGACGATGCAGGGAGCCGCCGCTTCCGGTTCGCTCGCGATGTGTAGCGTTTCTTCGCCATTCGGGGGCGTCGTCGGGGCGGGTTTTGCTTTTTTCGCGCTTCTGGTTTTGGCTGGCTTTTTGGGCGTGTCGGTCTTGGGTTTGGGTTTTTGCGTGCGGCGGCGTTTGGGCTTCGGCGCGTCCTCGACGACGGGCGCCGCGACGGCGGCCTCGGTCGCGACCGGAGCAGGACGGCTCGTCGGCGTGCCGCACCGGCGGCAAAACTTGGGAAGGGGGGAACCCAACTCGGTTCCGCAGTGTTCGCACAACATGAGTTGACCTGTCGCCTATAAAAACGAGAGTTCGAGGTTGGGGAACGTATTAACCATGACAGTATATCCCCTCGTAACGCTCTCTCAGCCTTCGTTCGGATTTTCGCGCAAGCTCAGAATTTCCCATCCCCGCGCCAGCGCGTGTTCGCGCAGGGTGTCGTCGGGGTCGACCGCCACCGGGCGTGTCACTTTTTGCAACAGCGGCAGGTCGTTGTGCGAATCGCTGTAGAAGCTGCTGCGCGCAAAGCTGTCGAAATCGAGTCCGAGCGACTCCAGCCACGCCACGACGCGGGCGATTTTGCCTTCGCGGTAGGCCGGCGTGCCGCGCGGTTTGCCGGTGAAAGCGCCGTTTTCGAGCGCCGCCACGGTGGCGATCAGGTGATGGATGCCGAACTCGCGCGCAATCGGCCCGGTGACGAAGCTGTTGGTGGCGGTGACGAGCGCCACGAGGTCGCCGCGCGCGATGTGCTCGTCGACCAGCGCGCGTCCGGCGGGGAGCATCATCGGGCGCACATGGCGCTCCATATAGGCGCGATGCCAAGCGTCCAACTGGGCGCGCGAATGGCGGGCGAGCGGGGCGAGCTGAAAATCGAGAAATTCGTAAATGTCGAGCGTGCCGGTCTTGTACTGCTCGAAGAAATCGAGATGGCGCTTCTCCTGCATGCCGGCGTCGAGCGCGCCTTCCTCGATGAGGAATTGCGTCCACGCCACGTCGGAATCGCCGCAGAGCAGGGTGTTGTCGAGGTCGAAAAGGGCGAGATTCATATTGGGTTTCGGGTCGGTCAAAGGTCGAGTCCCTGTTGCATGAGTTGGCGCAACAGCGGCAGGGTGACGGGGCGCTTGTGTTCGAGCGAGGCGGCGTCGAGCGCCGCGAAGGCGGCGGCCATGCTCGGCAGGTCGCGGCGTCCGTGGTTGAGCAGGAAAGCGACGACTTCATCGGCGAGCTTCAGTCCGCTGCGCTCGGCGAGCGCGCGCAGGATGTCGGCGCGGGCGGCGTCGTCGAGCGGTCGCGCCTCGAACACCAGACATTGCCCGATGCGGGTGCGCAAATCCTCGCGCAGCGCCAGCCGCAGCGGCGCGGCGGCGCCTGCGAGCAGCAGCGTCTGCGCGTTGCCGCGCGCGCGGTTGAAAGCGTTGAAAAGCGCGATTTGCGCCGCGTCGGACAGGCGGTCGACGTCGTCGACGGCGACGAGCGCCCCGGCCTCAATGGGCAGTTCGTCGCCCACCGCCTCGGCGGCAAGGCAGAACGCCGCCCGTCCCGCCGCCTGCGCCCGCGCCGCCGTCGCCCGCAACAGGTGCGTGCGTCCGCTGCCCGCCGCGCCCCATATATATATATGCGCGAGCGCCGCGTCGTTTTCGGCGATGCGCGCCAGATTGGCGAGCAGTTCGGCGTTGTCGCCGACGACGAAATTCTCCAGCGTCGGCGGGCGCTCCGGACGCAAATCGAGGACGAGTTGCCTCACGCCGCCTCTCCGCCGCCGTCGCCGCGATAGACCGCGCTGGCGAACCACTCGCGCGCCACTTCGCGGATTCCCACCAAGAGCGCCGCGCTCGCCGGCAGCGCCACCAGCACGCCGACGAAGCCGAACAACTGCCCGAAGGCCATCAAGGCGAAAATCACCGCCAGCGGATGCAGCCCGATGCGCTCGCCCACCAGATAGGGCGTGAGCAGAAAACTCTCGACCAGTTGCCCGACGCCATAAACCACCGCGACGCCGACCAGCGGCCCCCAGCCGCCGCCCTGCAACAGCGCGGTGAGCACCGCCAGCATCAGCCCGCCGAAGAAACCGGCGTAGGGAATGAAAATCAGCAGCCCGGTGAACACCCCCACCGGCAGCCAGAACTGAATTCCCGCCAGCCACAGCCCGATGCAGTAATAAATCGCCAGCAACAGCATCACCGACAACTGGCCGCGACAGAACTGCGCCAGCACCGAGTCGATGTCGCGCGCAATCCGCGTCGTGCGCGCCAGCCACGGACGCGGCCACGCCCGCTCGATGCCCGCGACCACGCGCGGCCATTCCAGCAACAGATAGAACGCCACCACCGGAATCAGCAGCAGATTGACGAGCGCGGCGACGATGGCCAACCCGCTCTTGCCGAGATGGCCGAGCACGACCGGCGCCAAATCCTGCGCATTGCCGCGCGCCTGACCGAGCCACTCCTGAAACTGCGCCGCGTCGAGCCGGAAGTCGATGCCGAAATGCGCCGCCAGCCACGGACTCCAGCGCGCGTTGAAGCCGCCGGCCAATTCCGGCAGCCGTTGCGCCAGCGTCAGCCCCTCGCGCCACAGCACCGGCAGCAGGATGAGCACCAGCGCCGACAACACCAGCCCCAACGCCGCCAGCACGATGAGCGCCGCCGCCAGTCGCGGCAGCTTGCGCCGCGTGAGCGCGTTCACGGCGGGGTCGCCGAGATAGGCGAGCACGGCGGCGACCACGAACGGCGTCAATATCGGCGCCAGCAGCCACAGCAGAACGACGAGCGCCAGCGCGACGGCGGCCCAGACGAGGGTTTGCGGGCGGAAAGAGTGGGTGAAGGACATTTCAAGTAAAATCGCCAGCTTGCGCGGGCAGCCCCCGCCGGAAAACCACGAATGTAGCCACTTGGCGGCGCCGCCTCAAGCGCCGCGCCGCGAAACATGCAAAGGAGCCGCTTTGAGCGCCCGTAAAACTTCCAAATCCCCGCTGTCCTACCGCGACGCGGGCGTCGACATCGAGGCCGGCGACGCGCTGGTCGACCGCATCAAGCCCTTCGCCAAAAAGACGATGCGCCCCGAAGTGCTCGCCGGCATCGGCGGTTTCGGCGCGCTTTTCGGCCTCGGCGGCAAGTACCGCGAGCCGGTGCTGGTCTCCGGCACAGACGGCGTTGGCACCAAGCTCAAACTCGCCTTCGCCCTCAATAGGCACGACACCATCGGTCAGGATTTGGTGGCGATGAGCGTCAACGACATCCTCGTGCAGGGCGCGGAGCCGCTCTTCTTCCTCGACTATTTCGCCTGCGGACGCCTCGACGTCGACACGGCGGCGACGGTGGTGCAGGGCATCGCGCAGGGGTGCGAGCTCGCCGGCTGCGCCCTCATCGGCGGCGAAACCGCCGAAATGCCCGGCATGTACCCGAAAGGCGAATACGACCTCGCCGGCTTCGCCGTCGGCGCGGTGGAAAAAAGCGAAATCATCGACGGCTCCACCATCGTCCCCGGCGACGCCGTGCTCGGCCTCGCCTCCAGCGGCGCGCATTCCAACGGCTACTCCCTGATTCGCAAAATCGTCGAAGTCGCCAAGCCCGACCTCGCCGCCGACCTCGACGGTCGCCCGCTTGCCGACGCCTTGCTCGCCCCCACCCGCATCTACGTCAAGCCGCTGCTCGCCGTCTTCCGCGAACTCCCCGGCGCGGTGAAGGGACTCGCCCACATCACCGGCGGCGGCCTCACCGAAAACGTCCCGCGCATCCTCGCCGACGGACTCGTCGCCCGCATCGACTCGCAAACCTGGCCGCTGCCGCCGCTGTTCCAATGGCTACAGGAAGCCGGAAAAGTCGAACGCCCCGAAATGCACCGCGTCTTCAACTGCGGCATCGGCATGGTGGTCGTGGTCGCCGAACAGGACGCCGACGCCGTCGCCGCCCGTCTGACGCAAGAGGGCGAAACCGTTTATCGCATCGGGCGCATAGGCCGCCGAGGCGCGGACGAGGCGGCGACCATCGTCACCTGAAACAGCGGCGCTGCGCGCCGGAGGGTACGACCGCCGGACTGCGCTGCGCTTGTCCAGCCTACGACTGGCGGGAAGCTCGTAGGGTGTCGTGCAGCGCGTAGGTTGGACGCAGTCCAACGGTCGTAACCCTCCGGCGCGTAGCGCCGCACACTTCCCACGCGGCATGACGGGTTAAACTCCGCCCTCATGACCCCACAGGAATTCATCGCCCGCTGGAAAAACAACCCGCTCGGCGAGCGTGCCGGCGCGCAGACCTTCTTCCTCGAACTCTGCGACCTGCTCGGCGTCGAGCGTCCCGGCGACGCGGAGAATTATTGCTTCGAGTACGGCGCGCAAAAGTCGAGCGGCGGCGACGGTTTCGCCGACGTGTACAAGCGCGGCTTCTTCGGTTGGGAGAGCAAAAAGCCGGGGCGCGACCTCAAGGCGGCGTTGAAGCAGCTCACCGACTATTACCTCGCGCTGGAATCGCCGCCGCTCCTCATCGTCGACGACCGCGAGCGCATCGAAATCCACACCGCGTTCACCGGCTATCCCGACGAAGTGCGCGTCATCCACATCGACGATTTGGCCGACGAGAACGTGCGCCAGTGGCTCATCTGGGCGTTTACCGACCCGGTGAAGCTGCGCCCGCAGAAATCGACGGCGGCGATTACCGCCGGGGTCGCGGGCGAATTCGGCGACATCGCGAAGCGGATGCGCAAACGCGGCGAGGACGCTCAGAAGGTGGCGCATTTCCTGATGCAATGCCTGTTCTGCATGTTCGCCGAGGACGAGGAAATCCTGCCGGACAAGCTCTTTACCGCCCTGCTGGAGAAGTACGCCGACGACGCCGGGAAGGCCGTAGACCGTTTCGCGAAGCTGTTCCAAGCCATGAACGACGAGGGCGGCGAGTTCGGTTTGACCGACATCCCGTGGTTCAACGGCGGCCTGTTCCGGGTGGTGGACATTCCCGCCTCCCTGTGTCGCGAGGATTTGGCCGCCTTGCTGCAATCCGCCCGCAGGGATTGGCGCGCCATCGACCCGTCGATTTTCGGCACCCTGTTCGAGCGCGGACTCAACCCGAAGGCGAGGGCGCAACTCGGCGCGCATTACACCGACACCGGCACCATCGACAAGCTGGTGCGCCCGCTGGTGTACGAGCCGTTGATTGCCGAGTGGGAGGCGTTGCGCCCGAAAATCGCGGCGGCGGTCAGCGACCGGAAAACGCTCAAGACCGCCGAGGGGCTGTATCACGGTTTCATGTTGCGCTTGGAGAATTTCCGCGTTCTCGACCCGGCCTGCGGTTCCGGCAATTTTCTGTATCTGTCGCTGCGGGCGTTGCGCGAGGTGGAGAAGCGCGCCCGCATCGAGGCGGCGGAATTCGGTCTGCAAGCGGATTTGCAGATGCACACCGGCCCGCACAACATTCTCGGCATCGAAATCAACGAGTACGCGGCGGAGTTGGCGCGGGTAACGGTGTGGATTGGCGATATTCAATGGAGCCGGCAAAACGGCTACCCGCACGCGGTGAATCCGATTTTGCAACCGCTGGAAGGCATCGAGAACCGTGACGCGCTGCTCGATGCGGACGGAAGCGAAGCGCAGTGGCCAACGGCCAGCGTCGTGGTGGGGAATCCGCCTTTCCTCGGGAATAAGTCCATGCGTGGCGAGTTGGGTGACGCCTACGCAGGCACACTACGAAAGACATTTGAGGGCCGGATTCCGGGTAGTGTCGATTTTGTGACGTACTGGTTCGAGAAAGCGCGCGCCCAGATCGAAGCGGGCAAGTTGAAAGCCGCTGGACTGGTGGCGACACAAGCCATCCGCAACGGCTCAAACCGCAAGGTGTTGGATCGCATTTGCGAAACGACAAGGATTTTTGCGGCATGGAGCGATGAACCGTGGATAAACGAGGGCGCGGCGGTGCGCGTCTCGTTGATCGTTTTCGGGGCGGGTACTGGAGCGCGACTCAATGGGCAGGAAGTATCGGCCATCCATGCGGATTTGACGCCGGGCGGAGGTGTCGACTTGACGAACGTCGGCAAACTCAAAGAGAACGCCGGATGCTGCTTTCAAGGCCCGGTCAAGGTGGGCGCGTTCGACGTGCCGGGTGAAACTGCCCGCCAGTGGTTGAAGCAGCCCAACCCGAACGGCCAGCCGAATAGCAGCGTCGTGCGGCCATGGGTTAATGCTTCCGATTTGGTGCATCGCCCAAGCGATACGTGGATCGTGGATTTCTGTGACAAGTCGGAAATCGACGCAGCATGGTTTGAAGCACCGTTTCAGCATGTCGTCGAGTACGTCAAACCGGCACGCATGAAGGTGAACCGTGAGAAGCGGCGTAAATACTGGTGGCAGCATGGAGAAACCGCCCCCGGTCTGCACGCTGCCTTGGCAGCAACGCCGCGATATATCGCCACCCCGCGTGTAGCCAAGCACAGGCTGTTCGTTTGGCTTGATTCAACGGTTTTTCCAGACACCCGCGTTGCCGCCATCGCCCGCGCCGACGATTGCACTTTCGGCATCCTGCAATCCCGCTTTCACGAACT
>JAISSY010000132.1 GCA_031272995.1 Azoarcus sp. | reverse complement strand
CATCTTGGCGAGGTAGTAGACGATGCGCTCGCGCAGGTCGGCTTCGTTGGCGACCTGAATTTCCACGTCGATGATGCGCCCCTTGGCGGTTCTCACCTTTACGTCGAGGATGCAGGTCTTGTCGTCGGGGAAGTCACTGAGCGAGATGGGATTGAGGATGGTGACTTCGGCGTACTCGTCGCCGGGCAGGGGCAGGATGGCTTTCAGGAAGGCGGTGAGGATGTCGGTGCTGCGCTCGCTGCCGAAAAGCATCTTGAAAACGATGTCCCTGCGAGGGGAAAAGAGTGTGTCATCCATGTCGATTGTTCCGCAATGATGTTGTTGGAATTTGAAACAATACATAACGAATACGCATATTGCAATAATTATAATGCTTTACGGATTGCGTTCAGGTTGAAGGCGCAACCGGCGAAACCCCGCAGCCGGGGTGGTATCATTCGGCGACTCCGGGGCGGCACCCGGAGGATTTCGTTCATCTTCCGACCGCTTCAATCTTGCGTCTCTCCAAGCTCAAACTCGCCGGCTTCAAGACTTTCGTCGACCCGACCACGGTGCAGATGCCGGACAACCTCGTCGGCGTCGTGGGGCCGAACGGGTGCGGCAAGTCGAACATCATCGACGCGGTGCGGTGGGTGTTGGGCGAGACGCGCGCTTCCGCGCTGCGCGGGGAGTCGATGCAGGACGTGATTTTCAACGGGTCGTCCACCCGCAAGCCGGTGTCGCGCGCCAGCGTCGAACTGGTGTTCGACAACCGCGAGGGACGCGCCGCCGGACAGTGGGCGCGCTACGCGGAAATCGCGGTGCGGCGCGTGCTGGAGCGCAGCGGCGAATCCTCCTACTTCATCAACAACGTGCACGTGCGCCGCCGCGACGTGGTGGATTTGTTTCTCGGCACCGGGTTGGGGCCGAAGGCTTACGCCATCATCGAACAGGGGATGATTTCGCGCATCATCGAGGCGAGGCCGGAGGAAATTCGCTTCTTCCTCGAAGAGGCCGCCGGCGTCACCCGTTACCGCGAGCGCCGGCGCGAAACCGAAGGGCGGCTGGCGGACGCGCGCGACAATCTGGCGCGGCTCGACGACATTCGCATGGAATTGGGCGAGCGCATCGGCCACCTCGAAGGTCAGGCCGCCGCCGCCGAGGAATATCGGGCGCTGAACACGGCGCTCGCCGAGCGCCAGCAACTGCTGTGGCTCATCAAGCGCAACGAGGCGCGCGCCGGGCATGAGCGGCTGCTGGCCGAACTCAACGCCAGCACGGCGAAAATCGACGCCGACAACGCCCGTCTCGCCGAACTGGAAAACGCGCTGCAAGCGGCGCGCGACGGGCATCTGGCCGCTTCCGAAACCGTGCATCTGGCGCAGAGCGATTTGTTCGCCGCCAGCGCCGAAGTCTCGCGGCTGGAAACGGAATTGCAACATCTGGGCGAGACGCGCAAGCGGCTCGATGAGCGTCTGGCGCAACTCGACGGCGAGCGCCGACACTGGCGGACGCGGCGCGAGACGCTGGAAGGCGAAGGGGCGCGCTGGCGCGAACTGGCCGCCAACGCCGCCACCCGCGCCGAACAGGCCGAGGCGCGGCACGCCGAAGTGGCGCAGAACGTGCCCGAACTCGAAACCGAACATCACGACGCCGAAGTCACCGTGGCGGCATCGAGGCGCGAACTCGCCGCCACCGAACAGCAGTTGCGCGTCGAGGAAGCCAATCGCGCCCACGCCGGGCGGGCGCTGGAATCGTACTCGCAGCGCCGCGAACGGCTCGACGAGGAGCGCGGCGCCATCGCCGGGCCGGATACGGCGCTGCTGGCGCAACGGCAGGAAAAGCTCGCCGCGCAACGCGAACGCTGCAAGGTGTTGAGCGATGAACTCGCCGCCGCGCAGGCCGGGCAGCCCGCCTTGCAGACGGCGCTGAAAGCGGCGCTCGACGCCGAACTCGCGGCGCAGCGGCAACTGACCGAGGCGCGGGCGCAGAAGAACGCGCTCGCCGAGGTGCAGGCCAAGGTCGGGGCGCAGGGCGAGTTGGGCGACTGGCTGCAACGTCACGGCCACGCCGAATTGCCGCCGTTGTGGCGCGGCTTGCGGGTCGACGCCGGTTGGGAAGTCGCGGTCGAATCGGTGCTGCGCGAACGGCTGGCGGCGCTGGTGCCGGAGGCGGGCGGCGCGCTCGCCGACGACATCGTGGCCGAACCGCCGCCGGCGGCGCTGGCGGTGGGTTTCGGCGACGCCACGGCGGGCATCATGGTCGCGCCGCCGCTGCCGGACGTGACGCCCCTGAGCGCGCACGTGCACGCCACCGACCCGGCGCGGCAAACGCTCCTGAACGAATGGCTCGCCGGCTGGTTCGCGGTCGAACACCTCGGCGAATGGCTGGCGCTGCGCGGCGAACTCGCGCCCGGCGTCTGTCTGGTCAGCCGCGACGGGCAGGTGTTGAGCCGCAGCATGTTGCTGCATTTCGTCCCCGACGCCGCCACCAGCGGCGTCATCGAACGGCAGCGCGAAATCGACGCCCTCAGCGCCCGTGTCGCCGAACTGGAAGACGCCGCCCGCGCCGCCCGCGAGGCGCTCGCCGCCGCCGAAGCCGCCGCCGCCGCGACCCAGACGCGCGTCGAAACCCTGCGCCGCGACAGCCAAAGCGAACAGGCGGCGTTGCACGCCGAGGAAGTCGACGTCCTCAAACTGACGCAGGAAGCGAGCCGCGCCGAGGAGCGCCGCGCACGCATCGAAAACGACCTCGCCGACCTCGACGCGCAGGAGGAGGGCGAGCGCGCCCGTCACGCCGAGGCCGAGCGCGAACACGCCCGCGCCGTCGAACTGGCGGCGAAGCAGCGCGCCCAACTCGACGCCGCCATCGACGTGCTGCGCGAGCGCGACGAAGCCTTGCGCGAGCGGCGCACGCTGGCGCAATCGCTGGAGCGCGAGCGTCAGGAAGCGGCGTTCTCGGCGCGCGAATGCGCCGGCAAGCTCGACGACAACCAGCGCAACCTGCAACTGGCGGGCGAACAACTGCAACGCATCGACGAGGAGGCCGCCGCCCGCGCCGCCGAACGCGAAGCCACCGACGACGCGCGCTGCCGCGCGGCCCTGCAAGCGGCCCTACAGACGCGCGCCGAACGCGAAAGCGCGCTCGCCGCGCAGCGCGACGCGCTGGAAGCCGCCGCCGCCGTGCTGCGCCAGACCGAGGAAGCGCGCCTAGCCACCGAACACGAAGCCGCGCCGCTGCGCGAGCGCGTCGCCGAACTGCGTTTGCAGGCGCAGGCCGCCGAACTGGCCATCGTCCAGTTCGACGAACGCCTGAGCGAAGCGGGCGCGGACGAAGCGGCGCTGGCGCCGTATCTCGAACGCGCGCCGAGCGAAACCTCGCTGCAACGCGAAGTGGCGCGTCTTGGGCGCGAAATCGCCGCCCTCGGCGCGGTCAACCTCGCGGCGGTGGAGGAATTGCGCGTCGCCTCCGAGCGCAAGGGCTATCTCGACGCCCAGAACGACGACCTGCTCGAAGCCATCGAAACGCTGGAAGACGCCATCCGCCGCATCGACCGCGAAACCCGCGAACAGCTACAGGCGACCTACAATACGGTCAATGGCCATTTCGGACGCCTGTTCCCGCAACTTTTCGGCGGCGGACGCGCCGAACTGGTGCTGACCGGCGAGGAAATCCTCGATGCGGGCATTCAGATAGTGGCGCAGCCGCCGGGCAAGAAGAACGCCACCATCCAGTTGCTCTCCGGGGGAGAGAAGGCGCTCACCGCCATCGCGCTGGTGTTCGCCATGT
Source organism: Azoarcus sp. (assembly GCA_031272995.1). Taxonomy (GTDB): domain Bacteria; phylum Pseudomonadota; class Gammaproteobacteria; order Burkholderiales; family Rhodocyclaceae; genus WRNU01. Next base: position 16,500 of record JAISSY010000132.1, on the reverse strand, counting down.
TCCACCTGAATCCGGCGCCGTTCTGTATGCTCGACGAAGTCGACGCGCCGCTGGACGACGCCAACACCGGGCGTTACGCCGAACTGGTCAAACAAATGTCGACGCAAACGCAATTCATTTTCATCAGTCATAATAGAATCACCATGGAGGCGGCCCGGCAGTTGGTCGGCGTGACGATGCAGGAGCAGGGCGTCTCGCGGGTGGTCGAGGTGGACATGGAAGCGGCGTTGCGGCTGGCCGAGCCAGCGGCGGCGTAGCCCGAAAAACAGTCAATGGAGACGGTGCGGTAAAAGTATGGATACGTTGCAAATCGCATTGATAGCGATAGGTCTCGCGCTCATCGCGGCCATCGTCATCTTCAACAAGTGGCAGGAAAGCCGCCATCGCCGCCGCGCCGGACGCGCTTTCCCCGGCAATCTTCCCGACCCGCTGCTCGAAGGCCGCGAAGGCGAGGGCGACGACGACGCCCGCCGCGCTCCGCCGCAAGGCGAGGACTCCGACGACGCCCCCCCCGCCGCGAGCAAGAGCGGCGGCGCGTATCGCCAGCCGAGCAAGCAGCGCGCGCAGCCGCCGCTGCCGGACAGGCTCGACCCGCGCGTCGATTGCTGCATCCGCATCGAGGCGGTGGAGCCAATCGAAGTGCCGCGCCTGTGGGCGGCGCAGACGGAGGTGTTCGACGGCCTGCCGCGCACGCTGCGCTGGTACGGGTTCGACGACGTGGAAAACCACTGGCGGCGCATCAACGCCAACACCGTCGGCGCGCATCACTGGTTCCTCGCCGCGCTGCAACTGGTCGACCGCGAAGGGGCGCTGAACGAGCCGGATTTCCTGCGCTTCACGCGCGGGGTGCAAAAGCTCGCCGACCGCTTCCGCGCCGTGCCGGCGAGTATGCCGTCGCGCGCCGAAGTGCTGGCCAACGCCCGCGAACTCGACCGTTTCTGCGCCGAGGTCGACGTGCAAATCGCCATCAACGTGGTGTCGAAAGAGCCGATGACCGGGGCGCGCATCTTCTCGCTCGCCGAGGCCGAAGGCTTGCGCCTCGAAGGCGACGGCGCTTTCCACGCCCGCGCCAACGACAGCCGCACCCTCTACGTGCTCGCCAACGGCGAACGCGATTTGTTCGAGCGTTCCACGCTGGCTGCGCTGCACACCAATCACCTGACGCTGGTGCTCGACCTGCCGCGCGTCGTCGACGCCGCCGCCGAATTCGAGGACATGATGCGTTTCGCCTCGCATCTGGCGAAAACGCTCGGCGCGCAAGTGGTCGACGACAACGGCAGACCGTTCGGGGTCGAATCCATCGACGCCATCCGCAGCCGCGTGCGCGCCTACCAACTGCGCATGAACGACCTCGGCATCCCGCCCGGCGGCTCGCTCGCCCGTCGTTTGTTCGGATGAGCGGCTTCGAGGCGGCGCGCGAGCGCGTCGAGGCGCTGCGGCGCGAAATCGAGGCGCACAACCGCGCCTACTACGAACTGGACGCGCCGACGGTCTCCGACGCCGAATACGACGCGCTTTTTCGCGAATTGCAGGCGCTGGAGGCGACGCATCCCGAACTCGCCGCCCCCGATTCGCCCACCAAACGCGTCGGCGGCAAGCCGCTGGCGCAGTTCGCCGAAGTGCGGCACGACGTGCCGATGCTCTCCATCCAGACCGAAACCGACACCGGCCCGAACGGCGCGGCGCAGTTCGACGCCCGCGTGCGCCGCGAACTGGAGTTGGCCGACGACGCGGCGGCGGTCGAATACTCGGCGGAACTGAAGTTCGACGGCCTCGCGGTCAGTCTGCGTTACGAGCACGGCGTTTTCGTGCGCGGCGCGACGCGCGGCGACGGCGTGACCGGCGAGGACGTGACGCAAAACCTGCGCACCGTGCGCGACATTCCGTTGCGCTTGGCGGGCGACGCCCCGCCGCTCTTGGAAGTGCGCGGCGAAGCCTACATGCGGCGCGACGATTTGGCGCGCTACAACGAAAAAGCGAGGGCGCGCGGCGAAAAGCCGCTGGTCAATCCGAGGAACGGCGCGGCGGGCAGCATCCGCCAACTCGACCCCGCCGTCGCCGCCGCCCGTCCGCTCAAATTCTTCGCCTACGGCGTCGGCGCGCTCGCCGGCTGGAGGCCGCCCGCCACCCACGCGGCGCTGCTCGACACGCTCGCCGCCTTCGGCCTGCCGGTGTGCGAACACCGCGCCGTGGTCAAGGGCTGGCGCGAACTGGCCGATTTTCACGACCGCATGGGGGCGCAACGGGCGGCGATTCCCTTCGATTTCGACGGCGTGGTCTACAAGGTGAACAGCCTCGCCCTGCAAGAGCGCCTCGGCTTTCGCTCGCGCGAGCCGCGTTGGGCGGTGGCGCATAAATATCCCGCCGAGGAAGCGCGCACCGTCGTCGACGCCATCGACGTGCAGGTTGGACGCACCGGGGCGCTCACCCCGGTCGCCAAGCTGCGCCCGGTGTTCGTCGGCGGCGTCACCGTCACCAACGCCACCCTGCACAACGAGGACGAAGCGCGCCGCAAGGACGTGCGCGTCGGCGATACGGTCATCGTGCGCCGCGCCGGCGACGTGATTCCCGAAGTGGTCGCCGTGGTGGCGGAAGCGCGCCCGATGCAAGCCTCGGCGCACGACATGTTCGCGCAAGAGCCGCTGCACCCGCCGTTCGCGCTGCCGGAAACCTGTCCGCAATGCGGCTCGCGCGTCGTGCGCGAGGAGGGCGGCGCCATTGCGCGCTGCTCCGGCGGGCTGGTCTGCCCGGCGCAGGTCAAGGGCGCGCTGCTGCATTTCGCCGGGCGTCGCGCCATGGACATCGAAGGTCTGGGCGACAAGCTCGTCGAACAACTGACCGCCGGCGGGCAGGTCAAGACGCCCGCCGATATATATATGCTCGACGTGCCGACGCTGGCGGCGCTGGAGCGCATGGGCGAGAAATCCGCCGAAAACCTCGCCGCCGCAATCGAAAAAAGCAAGCAGACGACGCTCGCCCGTTTCGTGTTCGCGCTCGGCATCCGCAACGTCGGCGAGACCACGGCCAAAGACCTCGCGCGCCATTTCGGCAAGCTCGAAAACCTCATGCGGGCGGACGCCGCCCAACTCGAAACCGTGCCCGACGTCGGCCCGGTGGTGGCCGAATCGCTGGTCGATTTCTTTGCCGAGCCGCACAACCGCGAAGTCATCGAACGCCTGCGCGCCGCCGGGGTGCGCTGGCCGGAGAGCGAGGGTCAGGTCGACGCGCCGCCGGGTCCCTTGGCTGGCAAGGTGTTCGTCCTCACCGGCACGCTGCCGACCCTCAAGCGCGACGAGGCGAAAGCGATGATAGAAGCGGCGGGCGGCAAGGCGAGCGGTTCGGTGTCGAAGAAAACCGATTACGTGCTGGCGGGCGAGGAAGCCGGCTCCAAGCTCGAAAAGGCGCGTGAGTTGGACATACCCATCCTAAATGAAGCAGAATTCATAAAGTTACTGGAAGGAGCAAAGCTGTGAGTCCCGTCAATAGAATCACCAAAGTCGTTTTCCCCGTCGCCGGTCTGGGCACGCGCTTTCTGCCCGCCACCAAGGCCAGCCCGAAAGAAATGCTGCCCATCGTCGACAAGCCGCTGATTCAATACGCGGTCGAGGAAGCCGTCGCCGCCGGCATGACCGACCTGATTTTCATCACTGGCCGCACCAAGCGTTCCATCGAAGACCATTTCGACAAAGCCTACGAACTCGAAACCGAGTTGGAAGCGCGTGGCAAGAAGGAAATGCTCGAAGTCGTGCGCCGCACGGTGCCGAAGGGCGTCAAGTGCATATATATCCGGCAGTCCGAGGCGCTTGGCCTTGGCCATGCCGTGCTTTGCGCCAGCCGCGTCATCAGCGCCGACGAAGCCTTCGCCGTCGTGCTCGCCGACGACCTTATCGACACGCGCGGCGAACCGCCGGTGTTGAAGCAGATGGCCGAAGTCTACGGCTATCACCGCTGTTCGGTGCTCGGCACCATGAACGTGCCGCGCGAGGACACGCGCCAATACGGCATCGTCAGCACCGAGCGTCAGGAAGGCAAGGTGCAGCGCGTCACCGGCATCGTCGAAAAGCCCGAACCCGCCAAAGCGCCGACGACGCAGGCGGTGGTCGGTCGCTACATCCTCACCGCGCGCGTGTTCGACCACCTGAACGCCGTCACCCCCGGCGCGGGGGGCGAATTGCAACTCACCGACGCCATTGCCGCGCTGTTGAAGGAGGAAGCGGTGCTTTCCTACCAGTTCGACGGCGTGCGCTTCGACTGCGGCACCAAGCTCGGCTACCTCAAGGCCACCGTCGAACTCGGCCTGCGCCACCCCGAAATCGGCAAAGATTTCGCTGCCTATCTCTCCGAGCGTTTCGGCGTTGTGACGAAAGGGAAAGCGAAGAAGTAAAAACAGTCCCGGCGACATATCGTTTCAGACTTCGATTTGTGTCGCGCCCGATAAAAATGGGCGCGATGGCGACGCGAGTGCCGCTGTGTCAGAATGTTTGACCGATAGGGGTAAGGGGCAAAGAAGGGAGCACCCATGAACAATACGGCAACAAAAGTCGTCGGCGCCTTGGTGGTCATTCTGGCGGTGTTGGGCGTCGGCAGTTATTGGGCGGGCGGCTGGATAGAACAGGCGTTCCGCGACGCCGCCGCCAAAACGACGCAATACGGGCTGACGGTCAACGTCATCGACTATCAGCGCGGCCTGCTTGGCGCCACCGCACGCACCGAAGCGACCTTCACCTACAACGGCGAGCCGGTGACGGTGCTGCTCAACCACGACATCCAGCACGGCCCGCTGCCGGCACTGACCGCGGCGGCGCGCGTGCATACCGTGCCAGAACTGCCCGAAGACCGCGTCGCCCAATTCAACGACATCTTCGGCGGCGACCCCTTCGGCGGCAAGCCGCCTTTCACCGTCGACACCGCCATCGGTTGGGGCGGCGGCATCAACCATCACATCGTTTCGCCGAAGTTCGAAGCCACCATCAGGGAAGACAAAACCCGCGTCGTTTGGGGCGGGCTCAATGCCGACGTTGAAATCAATTCGGCGCAGACGCACGTGCGCACCAGAGCCAACGTCGCCGGGCTGGACATGGTCAAAAGCGAGGATAACCAGCTCAAGCTCGGTCATCTCGAACTCGAAGGCGAGTTCGATTTGAACGAACTGGAAAGCTACGGACTCGTCGGCGGCAAGTGGGAAATGGAAGTCGATAAATTCCTCATGCGCGCCAAAGACGACGAAAGCCCGGCGCGCGCCATCGAAGTGCAGGCGTTCAAGGGCGACATGCGCACCGATTTCGCCGACGGGGCGCTCAACGTCACTACCCACCTCGGCGCCGACAAAATCGCCCTCGACGGCGACCGCGAGACCATTGGCGACGCCAAACTGACCTTCCAGTCCGAAAACCTCGACGTCAAGGCGCTCGAAGTGCTGTCGCAGGCGGCGCAAAGTCAGGAAGAAGACCTCGACGGCGAAGCGCTCGACGCGCTCTCGCAACAGGCGGCACAGGAATCGGGTCAAAAGCTCGACCCCAAGCAGGTGGAAGCGATTGCGCGCGCCGCCAGCGCCGCCAACGCGGAAAGCTCGCCCGCGCTAGCGGCTGCCGCTGCCGAAGTCGATGAGGACACGCCTTTCCTCAACACGCCGGAACAACTCGCCGCCTTGCAGGAACTCGCCAAACGCAAGCCCGCATTCTCGATTAGCGACGCCAGCGGGCGTTGGCCGGAAGGCGAGGTGAAGGCCGCAATGCGCATCGCCTACGTCGGCAAGCCGGACGGCGCCAAGCCCGCTACCCCGGTGGACAGCGTCATCGGACTCGCCGACCTCGCCGCCGACGTGCGGATGACCCTGCCGCGCGCGCTGGTGGCGCGGCTGCTCACCGTGCAAGTGAGCGACGAAGTGGCCGACACGCTCGAGGACGACGAGGCGAGCGAGGAAAACGTCCAGAAAGTGACCAAGGAGCAGGTCGAGCAGCGCATTCAGGAAATGCTCGGCGAAAAGCTGCTGGTCGAAAAGGACGGCGCGTTGAGCCTCGAAGCCAACTACCACAACGACCAACTGCGCCTGAACGGCAACAAGGCGCCGCTGGAATCGTTGCTCGGTCTGCTGCCGCTGCTGCCGTTCTGAGCCGCGCCTTCAGTCGCGCGCCGGCGCTTTTGGGTAACCGGCGGCGTCGAGTTGGGCGTTCCAGCCGCCTGGTTCGAATCCTTGCAGCGTTTTCGTGCCGACGGTAAGGACGGGGATTTCCGCCCCGGCGCCGAAGCGCTGGTTGAACGCCTCCAAATCCGCTTTGGTTTTGACGACGTATTCCGAGAACGGCAGCTTGCGCTTTCTCAGAAAGACGCGCGCATCCTCGCAAAGCTGCTCGCAGTTGGCCGACGAATAAAGCGTCACCGGGAAATCCTTCGCCGCTTTGCGCGTTGCGTAGGGCAAGGTCTGGCTCGGCGCCTTGTTTTTGAAATCGACGAATTCGGATTCGTTGCCCGGCGGCAGGCGGTCGGAGTAGACCGTGCGGCCTTTGGAGTCTTTCCAGCGATAGACGTTTTGCTGTGCGGTCGCCGTCGCGGCGGTCGCGGCGATGAAGGCGACCAGCGCGGCGGCGCCGACCGTCTTCATCCGACGTTTCATGCGCTCACCATTCCGTTGTGACGCAGCAGCGCATCGACGCTCGGCTCGCGGCCACGGAAGGCCACGAACGATTCCAGCGCCGGGCGGCTGCCGCCGACGGCGAGAATCTCCCTCCAGAAACGCTCGCCGGTGTCCCGGTCGAGCAGACTGCCACGCTTGTCGCTTTCTTGTCCGCCAACTACTTCCTCGAACGCCGCGAAAGCGTCGGCGGAGAGCACTTCCGCCCATTTATAGCTGTAATAGCCCGCCGCGTAACCGCCGGCGAAAATGTGCGAGAAGCTGTGCGGGAAGCGGTGCCAGTCGGGCGGGAACAGCACCGCGACTTCGCGCCGCACTTGGGCGAGCAGGTCGAGCACGGCGGCGATGGGCACGTCCTGCCCGTCCGCCGGCACGGATTCGGCGTGCAGCAGCAGGTCGAACAGCGAGAATTCGAGCTGGCGCACCATCTGCATGCCGCTCTGGAAATTCTTCGCCGCGATCATCTTGTCGTAGAGCGCGCGCGGCAGCGCCTCGCCGGTATCGACGTGCGCGGTCATCGCCGAAAGCACGTCCCATTCCCAACAGAAGTTCTCCATGAACTGGCTCGGCAATTCCACCGCGTCCCATTCGACGCCGTTGATGCCGGAGACGGCGAGGTCGTCGACGCGGGTGAGCAGGTGGTGCAGGCCGTGGCCGGTTTCGTGGAAAAGGGTGATTACGTCGTCGTGGGTGAAAGTGGCCGGCTTGCCCGCCGTCGGGCCGGGCAGGTTGCAGACCAGATAGGCGACCGGGGTGGTGAGCGCGCCGCCGGCATCGACGCTGCGGCTGCGCGCCGAATCCATCCACGCGCCGCCGCGCTTGCTGTCGCGGGCGTGCGGGTCGACGTAGAACTGGCCGACGAGTTCGCCGGCTTTTTCGATGCGGAAGAAACGCACGTCCTCGTCCCACTTCGGCGCGTCGGCGGCGACGATGTCCACGCCATAGAGCTTGCGCACGACGTTGAACAAGCCCTCGAACACCTTGGGTTCGGGGAAGTATTGCTTCACCTCTTGGTCGGAATAGGCGTAACGCTTCTGGCGCAGCTTTTCGGAGGCGTAGGCGACGTCCCACGGCTCCAGCGTCGCCAGCCCCAGTTCGTCGCGGGCGAAGGCGGTGAGTTCGGCGAGGTCGCGCTCGGCGAAGGGTTTGGCTTTCGCCGCTAGTTCGCGCAGGAAGGCGAGGACTTGCGCCGGGGAGTCGGCCATCTTCGGCACCAGCGAGACTTCGGCGTAGTCGCGGTAGCCGAGCAGTTTGGCTTCCTCGGCGCGCAGGGCGAGGATGCGGCCAATCAAGGGGCCGTTGTCCCATTTCGTCGCCTCGCCGTCGGCGCATTCCGAAGCGCGCGTTGCGTAGGCGCGGTACATGCGGGCGCGCAGGTCGCGGTCGTCGGCGTACTGCATCACCGGCAGGTAGGAGGGGATGTGCAGGGTGAATTTCCACCCCGCGCGCCCGTCCTTTTCGGCGGCGGCGCGCGCGGCGGCGCGGGCGTCCTCCGGGATGCCGGCCAGCCCCGCTTCGCTTTCTATCCACTCGGCGTGGGCGTTGGTGGCGTCGAGCAGGTTTTCGGAGAATTTCGCCGCCAGTTGCGAGAGTTCTTCCTGAATCGCCTTGAAGCGTGGTTTGACCTCGGCGGGCAGTTCGGCGCCGGAGAGGCGGAAATCGCGGATTTCGTGCTCGACGATGCGTCGTCGCACCGGGGAAAGCGTGGCGAATTCGGCGCTGGCGGCGAGCGCCTTGTATTTGTCGAACAGGGCGAGGTTCTGCCCCAATTCGGCGTAGAAGCTCGACACCTCCGGCAGCATGGCGTTGTAAGCCTCGCGCCAGGGCGGCACGTCCAGCACCGAATGCAGGTGGCCGACCACGCCCCAGGCGCGGTTGAGACGCTCGCCGGTCTCGAACATCGGCGCGACGAAGCCATTCCACGTCGGGGTGGCGTCGTCGGCGGTCAGGCGCTTGAGCAGGGCGCGATAGTCGAAAATCAACTCGCGGATGGCGGGCGCGACGTGTTCGGGGCGGATGTCGGCGAAGCGGGGCAGGCCGGAGAAATCGAGCAGCGGGTTTGGGGCGGTCATATATATGTGTCGGATGTCAGGCGAGTTGGTGGCCGGTGAGGCGGGTATAGGCTTCGCGGTATTTGTCGGCGGTGCGCGCGATGACTTCGGCGGGCAGGCGCGGGCCGGGCGCTTTCTTGTTCCAGTCGAGCGTTTCCAGATAGTCGCGCACGTATTGCTTGTCGAAGGAGGGCGGGCTGATGCCTTCGCGGTATTCGTCGGCGGGCCAGAAGCGCGAGGAATCGGGAGTGAGCGCCTCGTCGATTAAATGCAGCTTGCCGGCTTCGTCGATGCCGAATTCGAACTTGGTGTCGGCGATGATGATGCCGCGCCCGGCGGCGTAATCCGCCGCTTCGGTGTAGAGCGCAATCGCTGCCTCCCGCGCCTGCTGGGCGAGCGCCGCGCCCTGCGGCCCCAACGCGGCGACGCAATCGGCCTGCGCGCGCTCGAAGGAGACGTTTTCGTCGTGGGTGCCCGCTTCGGCCTTGGTGGAGGGGGTGAAAATCGGCTGCGGCAGCTTCGCCGCCTGTTTCAGTCCGGGCGGCAGCGCGATGCCGCAAATCGCGCCGGTGGCCTGGTAATCCTTCCAGCCGGAGCCGATGACGTAGCCGCGCACTACCGCTTCAATCGGCAGCGTTTTGAAACGCTTCACCACCAGCGCGCGATGGCGCACCTGTTCGCGCTCGTCGGCGGCGACGACGCTTTCCGGGTCGATGCCGGTCAGTTGGTTGGGGACGATGTGGCGCAGGCGCTCGAACCAGAAATTCGCCGTCTCGGTGAGCACGCGGCCTTTGTCGGGAATCGGGTCGGGCAGGATGACGTCGAAGGCGGAGAGGCGGTCGCTGGTGACGATGAGCAGCTTGTCGTCGCCGACGGCGTAGATGTCACGGACTTTGCCGCGTCCGATGCGCGGCAGGCTCTTGATGCTGGATTCGAATAGCGGCGTGGTCACGGCATGCCCCCAAGGGTCGTGAAATGGAAACCACGAATTATAGTGGTTAAAGGTCGTGGGTTCCGGTCAGCGCGATGTCCGACGCGCCGCGACGGGAGACGAGGTGGGAGAGCGGTTCCGGCGTGTGGCAGTGGAAGCCTTGCGCGTAGTCGATGCCGATGTCGCTGACGGTGCCGAGAATGTCGGCGCTATGCACGAACTCGGCCACGGTTCGCAATCCATAGGCGCGCGCAAGGGTGACGATGGCTCGCACCGTGGCGAGATTGGTGGAGTCGATGTCGATGTCGCTGATGAAGGCGCCGTCGACCTTGAGATAGTCGGCCTGAAAGCGCTTGAGGTAAGCGAACGAGGATAGCCCGCTGCCGAAATCGTCGAGCGCCACCGTCGAGCCGGCGCGGCGCACGCTCTCGATGAAGCGCAGCGCCGGGCGCAGATTGGCGATGGCGCTGCTTTCGGTGATCTCGAAGCACAGCCGTTTCGGATTGACGCCGCTGGTGCGAATCTGGCCGAGGACGAAATCGGCGAAGCGGTCGTCCGACAGGCTGGAACCCGAAATGTTGATGCCGAAACGCTCGACGCCGACCTCGATTTGGTCTTTTTCCCACTGCGAGATTTGCTGGCAGGCGCTCTCGATTACCCACCGGTCGATGTGCGGCATCAGGTTGTAACGTTCGGCGGCGTGAATGATCGTCGCGGGCGTGTCGATGCCGCCATCCGGATTGCGCACTCGCAGCAGGATTTCGGTGTGCGAGGGTTGGGAGAGGTCGCCGAGCGCGGCGAAACGCTGGTGATAAAGCGTGAAGCGACCCTGCGCCAGCATGTTGTCGATTTGCGCCACGCTGCGCAAATCCTCGTTGCGCTGGCGGAAATAGTCGTCGTTGGGGCGATAGACCTGAATGCGGTTGCGCCCGAGTTCCTTGGCGCCGAAGCAGGCGGTGTCGGCGGCGATCAGCAAGTCCTTGAACGAGCGCGAGCCGAGCGCGCAACTGGACGCCACGCCGATGCTGGCGCCGACGCGGTAAGTCTGACCTTCCCACTCGAAATGAATTTGGGCGATGTCGTCGATGATGCCCTGCGCCAAATCGAGGGTGGCCTGCTCGTCGTTGTGCGTTACCACGGCGCCGAACTCGTCGCCGCCGATGCGCGCCACGAAAGCGCCGGCCAGATGCGATTCGAGCAGATGGGCGACGCGGGTGAGCAGAATGTCGCCGGCGTTGTGGCCGCAACTGTCGTTGATCGCCTTGAACTGGTCGAGGTCGATGTAGAGCATGGCGACATCGACCACCATCGGGTCTTCGAGCAGTTCGACGGTGCGTTTCTCGAAAGCGCGACGGTTGTATGCGTCGGTGAGCGCGTCGTGCTGCGCCTGCCATTCCAGCATCGCCATCTTGCTGCTCACGGTGAGCGCCATGGTGCTGAAATGTTGGGTGAGACGGTCGAGTTCGGCGACGCCGGTGTCTTTCAATTGCACGTCGTAATCGCCCGAAGTGATGCGCTCGGCGGCGCGCCCCAATCGCAGCAGCGGTTTGACGACGTGGCGCGAGAAAATCATCAGCAAGACGCAGGACAGGCAAATCGCCGCCAGCGCCGCGCCGACGTTATAGAGGATCAATTTGTCGCGCGCGATCGAAAGGTAGTCGGTCGACAGCCCGTATTGCACCGTGCCGTAATGCTGTCCGAGATAGGTGACCTCGAAGCGGACGTGGCGGGTCGCGCCGTCGCTGCCGGGTTCGGGCAATGCCGTGTTGTGAGACAAGCCGGCCTCGGCCAGACGTTGGCCGTTGGAATCCATGACCACCAGATAGGTGAGATCGCCGGTCTTTTCCCAGATGTCGAGAATGTCATGCAGGGTGGCGTAATTCTGTTCGGCCAGCGGAGCGACCAGCACGGTTTGGTATGCGGCGGTGGTGGATTCGATGCGGGTTTCGATTTGTCGTTCGATTTGTTCGCTGACCGAATGCAGATTGATGGCGAGCATCATGACCAACACGGCCGCGCCCATCAATGCGCCGCCGCCGACCACGCGAGCACGGAATGAATTCAGGTTGGCCATTTATCGCACTCCTCGCCAACCGAAGGTAAAGAACTGGTATCGCGACGCGGCGCCCCAATGCGGGTACGCCACATCGCTCCAACCGAAATACATGACGCCCCCCAAGTCAGGACATGACTTGACAACTTGTTATGTGAAGCAGGAACCGATTTCGGGTTCATCCTAAAATGTCGTGAAGGTATTAACGATGCGTGCGAATACGTACGTGTAAATACTTATATGCTAGACCCGTTGAACCAAACTTCCAATCGGCATTATAAAACCCACATGCCGACATGGTTACAATTTCGCATGAGAAATTTTTGTCACTGCGATGCGGCAAGGAAATTGGCGGGGGAATACCGGCTTATTTCCGCCATGTCCGGGGGTTGCGCCCCCGCATAATTTTCGCGAGCGCGCACCATGAACGCGGGTGCGCCACCCGGAGATTCATGCCATGGACGTCAGACGCTACTATGCTCCCACCGCTCGCGAAGCCTTGCGCGCCCTGAAGGCGGAGCTTGGCGGCGATGCTCTCGTGCTTTCCAACCGCGCCGTGCCGGGCGGCGTCGAAATTCTCGCCCTGCCGCCCGAAGCGCTCGACGTGAAGCGCGCTGCCGCACGTCCCGCGCCCGTCCGCCCGCGTCCGCCCGTGTCCGACGACGGACTCGGCGACGATTTCCACGTCACGCTCTCAGGACTCGCGGCCGGCGCGATTCCGCGCCACGTCGCGGCGCAGGCTCCGCGCCGCGAACCGCCGCCTCCCGCGCCGGAGAAGCGCGCTCCCGTCATCCGCCCGTTCTCGCCGCCGCGTCTGGAGGAGCATAACGTTCTGGGCGAACTACTCGACGCCGGGTTTTCCACCCGGGTGGCGCGGCTGCTCGCCGAAGCGGTGGAGCAGGGCGCCGCCCCCGCCGTCGCCCGCGCAGCAGTCGGCGCGGCGCTCGGTCGTCGCCTGCGCTTGCGCCCGGAGACGCGCGAAATCGTCGATGGCGGCGGCGTCTTCGCGCTCGTCGGCCCTACCGGCGCCGGCAAGACCACTACCGTCGCCAAACTGGCGGCGCGTTTCGTCACCCGCCACGGCGCCGACAAACTGGCGCTGGTTACCACCGACGGTTACCGCATCGGTGCGCAGGAGCAGTTGCGCATCTATGGTCGCATCCTCGGCGTGCCGGTGTTTTCAGCGCGCAACGGCGCCGAATTGCGCCAGACCCTGCTCGACCTTCGTGACAAACGCATGGTGCTGATCGACACCATGGGCATGAGCCAGCGCGACCGCATGGTGGAAGCGCAGGCGGCGATGCTCGCCGACGGCGGCGAAGTGCGGCGTTTGTTGCTGTTGAACGCTACCTGCCGCGGCGACACTCTCGACGACGTGGTGCGCGCCTTCGGCGGCACGCATCTGGCCGGCGTCGTGCTCAGCAAGGTGGACGAAGCCGCCACGCTCGCCCCGGCGCTCGACGTCGCCGTGCGCCATGAACTCGAACTGTGTTACGTCACCAACGGCCAGCGTGTGCCGGAGGATTTGCTGCTGCCCGAACGCGGCTGGCTGTGGCGGCAGGCGCTACCGGCGCGCGCCGACGATTCGCCGTGGCGACTCGACGGCCACGCCGTCGGGGCGATGTTCGCCGCGCAAGGAGCCTGACATGATCGACGCTCGCGAAGATCAGGCCGCCGGCTTGCGCCGGCTGTTCCGCCAAACCCCGCCGGCGGTGGTCGCCTTCTGCGCCACCGGCGTGCATCGCGCCCATAACGCCATCCTCGCCGCGCACCGCATCGCCGGCCAGCGCGAAAAGGTGCTGTTGCTCGACGAGGCGGCGGGGGACGAAGCCTTGGGCGACGCCTTCGGTCTTGCGCCCGGCCCGGATTTGCTGCAAATGCTCGACGGTCGGCTGACCCTTGCCGAACTGTTGCAGCCGGTTCCGGGCCTCTTCGGCCGCATTCCCGCCGCCGCCGCCGCGCTGGCGCTGCCGCTGTTGGACGACGCCCGTCGCGCCTGCCTGATCGAAGCGATGCGCGTGCTGCATCGTCATGCCGGTTTCGTGCTCATTCATGCCGGGCTGGAGTCCATCGACGACCCGTCGCCCTTCGTGCTCGCCGCGCCGCAGCGTCTGCTGGTGGCCGAAGCCAGCGCCAGCGGCGCGACGCAGGCATATCGCGCCATCAAGCAACTGGCCGCCGCCGGGGCAGGATCGCTGCACGTCGCGGTGGCGCGGGCGCACGGAGTTGCCGATGCACGGAATTTTTTCACGTCGCTTCAATCGTTGGTGCGGCAACATGTCGGCGTGCCGCTCATCTGGCTCGGCGAAGTCGAGCGCGACGATCTCGCGGCGGGGCTGACCCGCAGTCCGTCGACAGCGGCGGCGCGCGAAGCCGGGGCGGTTTTCCTGCGCCGGCTGGAGGGGATGAACGCTTGGCGGGCGGGGGCGCCCGGGTGAGGTGACGATGCAACGGGCGTATGGCGGCACGACATCCGGCGCCGGTCGCTTCGGCGGCAAGGGACAAAGCCCCATACTCGTCATGTCCGGGCCGGAATGGTCGCGCCACGGACAATTGCAGGTGGCATGGATGCAGGACGCCGATAGCCGAATCGATGTAGACCGTCTGGTGGTGACCTACGCGCCGCTGGTCAAGCGCCTTGCCTATCAAATGATGGCGCGGTTGCCGGCCAGCGTCGAAGTCGAGGACTTGATGCAGAACGGCATGATGGGTCTGCTCGACGCCATCAACCGTTACGAAGAAGGCATGGGGGCGCAGTTCGAGACCTATGCCGTGCAACGCATTCGCGGCGCGATGATCGACGGCCTGCGCGAATCCGACTGGGCGCCGCGCAGCGCCCGCCGCGACATGCGCCGCATCGAGGCGGCGATTTCCCAACTGGAGCAGGAAAACGGGCGCGCGCCCTCGGAAGGCGAACTCGCCGCGCATCTGGGCGTCACGCTGCCCGAATACCAGCAGATGTTGCAGGACGCGCGCGGTCATCAACTGCTCTATTTCGAGGATTTCACCAGCGACGAGGGCGAGGATTTCCTCGAACGCCACCTCGGCCAGCCGGAAGCCAATCCGCTCGAATTGCTCGAGGACGCCGATTCTCGCGCCCGTCTCGTGCAAGCCATCGAAGGCTTGCCGGAGCGCGAGAAGATGGTGATGGCGCTGTATTACGACGAAGACCTCAACCTGCGCGAAATCGGCGAGGTGCTCGGCGTCACCGAGTCGCGCGTCAGTCAGTTGCACAGTCAGGCCGTCGCCCGCCTGCGTTCGCAGATGCTCGGTTCCCTCAAGGAAAAGGCGCGCGGCAGCCGTCGGGGGCGTCCGCCGACGGAGGGGCGCTGACGATGAAGCGGACGCGTCGTCATGGATAGCCTCAGCTTCATCGGCATCGCGCTGGCGCTGGCGGCGATACTCGTCGGTCAGATGCTGGAAGGCGGCCACGTTTCCTCGCTCGTCCAGCCCACCGCTTTCCTGATCGTGGTCGGCGGCACCTTCGGCGCAGTGTTGCTGCAAAGTCCGGTACGTGTTTTTCTCGATGGCTTTCGCATGGCGCGTTGGGTGTTCGTGCCGCCGAAAAGCGACGCCGAAGGCTTGGTCGAACTCGTCACCAGTTGGGCGTTTCTGGCGCGCCGCGACGGCCTGCTGATTCTGGAGCGCCACATCGACGAACTCGACGACCCCTTCATGCGTCGCGGCCTGCAAATGCTGGTCGACGGCATCGACCCGGCGCGCCTGCGCGAAACGCTCGAAATCGAAATCGACGCCTGGGCGACGCGCCTGCGTTCCTGCGCTCGCGTCTGGGAGAGCGCCGGCGGCTATTCGCCTACCATTGGCATTCTCGGCGCGGTGTTGGGCCTGATTCACGTCATGGAGAACCTCTCCGATCCCACCAAGCTCGGCGCCGGCATCGCCGTCGCCTTCGTCGCCACCATCTACGGCGTCGGCCTCGCCAATCTCGTTTTCCTGCCGATGTCGAAGAAAATGCTCTCCATCATCGGCGCGCTCGCCGGCCAGCGCGAGATGTTCGTCGACGGACTCATGGGCATCGCCAACGGCGACAACCCGCGCATCATCGAAAGCCGGATGCGGGGCTACATCCACTAGAGGCGACCATGGCGCGGCGACGCAGGCCCCACGACGGGGAACACGAAAACCTCGAACGCTGGATGGTGTCCTACGCCGATTTCGTCACCCTGCTGTTCGCCTTCTTCGTGGTCATGTATTCGCTGAGTTCGATCAACGAAGGCAAGTACCGCGTGCTTTCCAACTCTCTGGTGCAGGCGTTTCGCAGCGCCAACGTCAACGTCGACGGGCAGCAAATCGTCACCCCGCCGATCATCGCGCCGTTGCCGCGCCGCGCCACGCCGCCGCGCGAAAAGAAGGCGGAAGGCAAGCTGCAACAGACGGCGCAGAAGATGCGCAACATGGCCGACGCCATCCGTCGCGTCCTGCAACCCCTGACCGAGAACGGTCAGGTCAACGTCACCGAAGGCGCTTTCGGCGTCAGCGTCGAAATCAACGCCAGCGTCCTCTTCGCCCCCGGCGAAGCCGAACTCGGCCCCGAAGCCGTCGCCGCCCTGCGCGCGGTCGCGGGCGTATTGGCGGACACCGAATTCCCCATCAAGGTCGAGGGCCACACCGACAACATGCCCATCGCCAACTACCGTTTTCCCTCCAACTGGGAACTCTCGGCGGTGCGCGCCTCTTCGGTGGTGCGTCTGTTCATCGAATCCGGCGTCGCCCCCACCCAACTCACCGCCGCCGGCTACGCCGACCAGCGCCCGGTCGCCGACAACGCCACCGAAACCGGCCGCGCCCGCAACCGCCGCGTCGCCATCATGAT
>JAISSY010000085.1 GCA_031272995.1 Azoarcus sp. | reverse complement strand
AGCGTGACGAATCGCACACAAACAGGGGAGGGAGGCGCGCCATGGCCACCACGTTCTATAACGAAATGACCGACGCGAAAGGCAAGGTTCGACCGCATTACGCGGCCTATTCGACCTGGCTCAAGGACATGCCGGACGAAAAACTGGCGCAGAAGCGCGCCGAGGCCGACGAACTGTTCCATCGCAACGGCATCACCTTCGCCGTCTATGGCGAGGACGAGGGCACCGAACGGCTGATTCCGTTCGACATCGTGCCGCGCATCATTCCGGCCAACGAGTGGAAAACGCTCTCCGCCGGGTTGGTGCAGCGGGTGCGGGCGCTCAACATGTTCATCCGCGACATCTACCACGAGCAGTCGATTCTCGCCGCCAAGCGCATTCCGGCCGAACAGGTGCTGAAGAACACCCAGTACCGCAAGGTGATGCACGGCGTCGACGTGGCGCGCGACATCTACGCCCACATCGCCGGGGTCGACATCGTCCGGGCGGGCGAGGGCGAATACTACGTGCTGGAAGACAATCTGCGCGTGCCCTCCGGCGTCTCCTACATGCTCGAAGACCGCAAGATGATGATGCGGCTGTTCCCGCGCATCTTTTCGCGCTACAAGGTGGCGCCGGTCGACCGTTACCCCGACATGCTGTTCGACACGCTGCGCAGCGTCGCGCCGCAGGGCGTGGTCGACCCGACCGTGGTGGTGCTCACGCCGGGCGCCTACAACAGCGCCTATTTCGAGCACGCCTTCCTCGCGCAGCAAATGGGGGTCGAACTGGTCGAAGGGCAGGATTTGTTCGTTGACGACGGTCATGTCTACATGCGCACGACGCAAGGGCCGCAGCGCGTCGACGTCATCTATCGCCGCGTCGACGACGACTTCCTCGACCCCACGGTGTTCCGCAAGGATTCCGTGCTCGGCGTCGCCGGCATCCTCGACGTCTATCGCGCCGGGCATGTGACGCTCACCAACGCCGTCGGCACCGGCGTCGCCGACGACAAGTCGATTTACCCCTACGTGCCGGAGATGGTGCGCTTCTATCTCGACGAGGAGCCGATTCTGCACAATGTTCCCACCTTCATGTGCCGCAAGAAGGACGAATTGAAGCACGTGCTCGCCCATCTGCCCGAACTGGTGGTGAAGGAAGTGCACGGCTCCGGCGGCTACGGCATGTTGGTGGGGCCGACCGCCTCGAAGGCGGAAGTCGAAAAATTCCGCAAGGTGCTGGAAGCGCATCCCGACCACTACATCGCGCAGCCGACGCTGGCGCTGTCGGCCTGTCCGACTTTCGTCGCCAACGGCGTGGCGCCGCGCCACATCGACCTGCGCCCCTTCGTGCTGTCGGGCGAGCAGGTGCAACTGGTGCCGGGCGGGCTGACCCGCGTGGCGTTGCGCGAAGGTTCTTTGGTGGTGAATTCGTCGCAGGGCGGCGGCACCAAGGACACTTGGGTGCTGGAAGCGTGAGCCGGGGGAGGAGACGAAAATGCTGAGCCGAACCGCCGACCATCTCTACTGGATGGCTCGTTACATCGAGCGCGCCGAGAACACCGCGCGCATGCTGGAAGTCAATTACCGCATGTCGATGGTGCCGCAGTCCGCCGCGCAACAGGAGCAAACCTGGGCCGCGACCCTGCGCATCATGGGTCAGGAAGCCGGCTTCCTCGACCGCTACGCCGAAATCACTCCCGACAACGTGCTCGAATACATGATTTTCGATTCCCAGAACCTGTCGAGCATCCACTCGTGTCTGCGCGCGGCGCGCGAAAACGCCCACGCCGTGCGCGGCACGCTCACTTCCGAGTTATGGGAGACCACCAACGAAACGTGGTTGAAGATGCGCGATTTCAGTTGGGACCACTTTCAGGACGTGGGCGCGGGCGATTTCTTCGAGTGGGTGAAATATCGTTCGCATCTGGCGAGCGGCGTCACCATCGGCACCATGTTGCAGGACGAATCGCTGCGCTTCATCCGCTTGGGCACCTTCATCGAACGCGCCGACAACACCGCCCGCATCCTCGACGTCAAATACCAAATCCTGCTGCCGGCGGGCGAAGTCGAAGGCGGCTCCACCGACTTCTACCAATGGGCGGCGCTGCTGCGTTCGGTGTCGGCCTTCGAGGTCTATCGCAAGGTGTACCGCGACCTCATCACTCCGGCGCGGGTGGCCGAGTTGCTGCTGCTGCGGGTGGACATGCCGCGGTCGCTCGCGCGCTGTATGAAGGAGGTCTACTCCAACCTGCAACGCGTGCGCAACGCCCATTCGGCGGAAACCGAGCGTCTGGCGGGGGAGATGGACGCCCAACTGCGTTTCGCCCGCATACAGGACATCGTGAAACGCGACCTGCACGCCTACACCATGCGTCTGCTCGACCGCGTGCATCTGCTCGCCAACCGCATCGCCGACGATTTTCTGGTGCCGGTGTCCTGATTCCGGTTTGACGACTATCCGAGGTGGGGAGAGCCGGAGTAATCCGGTAAAATCCCCACCTTTCGTTTCTATGGGGCCGGATGACCGGCATCGCCATGGCAGTCTCCCAAATCAGCGTTTTTCAGGAAAACCAGCCCGGACATCTCAAGCGCGTGCTGACCGCCTTCGAGGAAGCGGGCATCAACGTGCGCGGCTACTCGGTTTCCGACACCGGCGATTACGGCATTGCGCGCTTCATCGTCGACCGTCCCGACGCAGCGCTCGAAGTGCTGCGCGAACGCGGCTACGCCGCCAAGCAATCCGGAGTGCTGTGCCTGCGCCTGCACGACAAGCCGGGCGAACTGGCGCGGGTGATGGGCGTCATCGCCGACGCCGGCATCAACGTGCTCTACAGCTATTCGCTGATTTCCACTTTCATCGCCATTCACGTCGACGACCTCGCCTCCGCCGAAGCGGCGCTGCAAGGGCAGCCGGTCGACCTCGTCTCGCAAGCAGACGTCGCGGCCAACCTCTGAGACGAACGGTATGCAACAAGGCAACTTTTTTCAGCCCGAAATCGAAACCGCGCCGCGCGCGCGCATCCGTGAAATCCAGTTGGAAAAGCTCCGCAAGCAGGTGGCGTGGGCCTACGACCGCGTGCCTTGGTATCGTGAGCGTTTCGGCGAACTCGGCATTACCCCCGCCGACATTCGCGCTCTGGAGGACGTGAGGAAGCTTCCGTTCACCGACAAGAAAGTGCTGCGAGACACCTATCCGTATGGTCTTGCCGCCGTGCCGCTCGACGACATCGTGCGCCTGCACGCCTCCTCCGGCACCACCGGCAAGCCTATCGTGATCGGCTACACCCGCCATGACCTCGACGTGTGGAGCGATTGCGTCGCCCGTCTGGTGGCGATGACCGGCATCACCCGCGCCGACCGCGTGCAGATGGCTTTCGGCTACGGCATGTTCACCGGCGGCTTCGGGCTGCACTACGGCTGCGAAAAACTCGGCTGCATGATGGTGCCCGCCGGCTCCGGCAACACCGAGCGCCATCTGATGATGATTGAGGATTACAAAACCACGGTGCTGATTTCGACCCCGTCCTACGCGCTGCATATGTGCGAGGTGGGCGAGGCGCTCGGTTTCGACTGGAAAGCCTCCAGCCTGCGCGTCGGCCTCTTTGGCGGCGAGCCGTGCACGCCGGGCATGAAACGCGAAATCGAAGCCCGCATGCACATCCTGTGCACCGACAACTACGGACTCACCGAGGTCAACGGCCCCGGCGTCGGCGGCGAATGTCTGGCGGCGCGCACGCAGCAGCACATCGCCGAAGACCATTTCCTGTGGGAAATCGTCGACCCCGAAAGCGGTGAACCGTTGCCGGAAGGCGCCGAAGGCGAACTGGTGCTTACCTTGCTCGACAAGGAAGCCTTCCCGATGCTGCGTTACCGCACTCACGACCTGACCCGCGTCACCACCGAGCCGTGCGCCTGCGGTCGCACGCACGCGCGCATGGACAAGGTGCGGGTGCGCACCGACGACATGCTCATCGTGCGCGGCACCAACATCTTCCCCAGTCAGGTCGAGGACGTGTTGCAGAGCATCGAGGGCGTCGCGCCGCACTACCGCATCGTGCTCGACAACGAGGCCGGGCTGGACCGCATCACCATCATGGTGGAACTCAAACCCGACGCCTTCTCGGATTCCTTCGAGCATCTCGACCACTTCCGCCACCACGTCGTCGACCGCCTGCGTCAGAAGCTGCTCATCACCCCGGTGGTGAAGCTGGTCGAACCGGGGCGCATCGAGCGCAGCGTGGGCAAGAGCAAGCGCGTCGAGGACAACCGCGTCAAATCCTGAATCGGGATATTCGGCCATGACCAACGTCGTCCGCTTCGCCGTGCGCGGCGAAACCATCCAACTCGACCAATTGTTGAAGGCCGCCCATCTCGTCGCTTCCGGCGGCGAGGCGCACGCCGCGGTGGCGGCGGGGCGGGCGTCGGTCGACGGCGTCGTCGAGACCCGCAAGCGCGCCAAACTGCATCCGGGGCAGCGGGTGGAGTTCGGCGGCGTCACCGTGGTGTTGCATCGGAGCGACGACCGCTAGCCGACGCCGCGTTCGTTGCGCCGCCCCGTTGTGTACTCCGAAATGTCAAGACTACAATTCATGGGCACTTGGAGAAGTCAGGCATGAGCAACGCAGACACCACCGTCCGCGCCCGCATCGACCACGAAACCAAAGCTCTCGCGGCGCGCGCGCTCGAAGCCGACGGCTTGTCCATTTCCGAAGCCATCCGCCTGTTCATACAGCGCATCGCGACGGAGCAGAAACTGCCGTTCGACCTGACGATGCCGAACGCCGCCACCCGCGAGGCCATCGCGCAATTGCAAGCCGGCGCTGGCGACAGTTTTGCCAGCATCGCCGATTTGATGGACGACCTCCATGCGGTCGATTGAGCGTTCCGCCGCGTTCAAACGCGATTTCCGCCATGTCGCCGCCGGGGTCGAGCGCTTCCGGCTCGGCAAGGAACTGGAGCCGGTGTTCGCCGCGCTCGCCAACGATTGGCCGCTCGGCGTCCGCTATCAGGACGCCGAATTGTCGGGCGCGGCAGCCGGCTATCGTTATTGCCGCATCAAACCCGATTTGCTGCTGATTTACGCCAAACACGGCGCCGACGTGTTGCGGCTGGCGCGGCTCGGCTCCAGCAAGGAAGTGTTCGGCTAGCCCTTACGGCAGGCGCGGCGCTTCGTCCTTCTTTCCCCGTCCGGTGAGTTTTTCCCACAGCCAACTGCCGCGCAAATCGCGCCCGGTGATGATGTAGGTGAGGGCGTGCTCGTTGCTGACGTTCAGCCCGAAGGCGTCGCGAGCGCCGATGCGACCGGCGAGCAGCAGTTCGTCGCCGGGGCGAATGACGGTGTTGGCGGCGGGAATCACGATGTCGTCGTCGTTGTCGCGCGCCAGATACAGCACTTCGCAGGGCAGGTATTCGTAGCGGTTGGCGTGCGAATGCAGCAGTTGGTCGATGGTCACCGGCACGCCGCGCATCAACATGCGGTAGAGCGCCGGCGAGCGCAGCAGATTGACGCGCTCGCTCCAGATTTCCGGCACCGTGCCGCCCAGTCGCCGCACCATGCGGGTGAGCAGCCATTTGCACCATTCCTCGTCGTTACGCTCGCGGATGCCGGCGAGGAATGGTTCGAGCAGCGGCGTGCTGAGGATGGCGAGGCATTCGTGCGCGATGATTTCGCTCGCCACCACCGAAAGCTCGCACTCGAAGGCGTCGAACAGCGAGCGGTTGGAGAAATGGTTCTGGCGCAGGATGACGAACAGATTCTTGTTGAGTTGGCTCGCCGTCACCGCGATGGCGAGATTGTTCACGTCCGAATCGGTGCACACCGCCAGCCCCACCGCGTCGGCGATGCCGGCGGCTTCGAGCGAGGCCGGGCTGGAGGCGTCGCCCTGCACCCACAGGTGGTCGGGGTCGGCTTGCGGCAGGTGGTCGATGATGGTCACCGACGACCCCTCGGCGTCGAGGGTTTCGATGAGCAGCCGCCCAAGGCGGTTGTGCCCGCACAGAATCCACGGCCCGCGCGGCGGCACGCGGCGACTCTCCACCGGGGTGCCGGGGATGCCGGTGAGCCAGCCGAGCAGGTGCCACGCCTCCGGCGCGCGCAGCGCCAATGCCAGCGCGTCGGTGAAAGTCTTGAACGGATTGATGATGTGGGCGGTGCCGAAAGCGGCCATGTTGGCGGCGGCCTCGCGCGTTTCGGCGCGCGCCACCACCGGCACGCGCGGCGCCAGCAGCCGCGCCGCCACCGCGATGGCGAGGTTGGTGGCGTCGTCGTCGGTCACCGCGACCACGCCGATGCAATCCGGGTGGGTCAGTCCGGCGGCCTGCAAGGTGTCCGGGTTGCTGGCGTCGGCGGCGAGCGCCGGCACGTCGGCGGCGTAGTCCGAGAGGTCGATTTCCCCGGCGCGGGTTTCGTCCGGCTCCAGCACCACGATGCGATGGCCGCGCGCGTCCAGCGCCTGACAAATCAGCCGCCCGGTTTCGCCGTAGCCGCACACGAGGTAGAACGACTCCGCCATGTGCCGCACCGAGCGCACGAAACGCATCTGCGCAATCGCCTGTTGCAGGGCGCGGTCGGCCAAGAGCGCGAACACCGTGCCGAGCGTGTATGCCCACCCCACCACCGACATATAGATGCAGAACAGCACCCACAGGCGTTGCTGCTCCGAGAACTGATAGGGAATCTCGCCGAAGCCGATGGTGGTGGCGGTGTAGCTGATGAAATAGAGGGCGTGGAAGAAATCGAGCGACCGCGCTTCGCCGTCGACCATCGGCCCCGGCGCAATCGTCAGCCCGAGCACCGACACGGCGATGATGGCGATGAGCAGAATCAGCGGCGCGCGCAGACGCCGCACTATCATCAGGAAAATGCTTTGACGGCGCGCAGGAGGCGCCATCGACGGGGCGGTCACGACGGTCAGCGCCGCTGGATGATGGTTTCGGTAATCATTATCGTCACCGACACCGCGTTGGCGAGAAACGCCCCGGCGGAGAGCGACACCACCCGCGCCATCTGCACGGGGGTGAGCGGGTCGCTGCCGCTGACGTGCGCCGCGTACCCCCACACCAGCGCGGCGGCGAGCAGTTGCAGGTCGGCCACCAGACTGGTGGCCAGATGCACCGCTCCCGTCTGGGTGCGGTCGCCGAACTTCAGCATGGTGGCGATGAGGCTGACGACGATGGCGGCGAACAACTCGTAGATTTCATGCAGCGCCGGGTCTGCCGGGTCGCCCATGAAGAAGCCGAAATTGAGCGTCGCGGCGAGCAGGATGAAGAAACCGAAAACGACTTTCTCGAAGTTCATGGAAAACCCCTGCGAAAAGTGCGAGCCACGGTACGGCGATTATAGGAGCACGAACGCCGGGTCGCGGCGTCATATTGCCGTTTACCGACGGGGGCGGGGTTTCTTCTTCGCGGCGGGGGTTTTGCTCTTGCCGCTGCGTTTTGCCGTCTTGTTCTTCGGGGCGACGCGCACGCCGGTGCGGGCCATGAGGCGGGCGCTGGCGGGGAGGAGTTCGCAGACGGCGAGGGCGTCGGCGAGGAGGACGCCGGGGCCGGGAACCAGCAGGGGGTAATCGACCGGCGGGCGGCTTTGCGCCGGGAGGACGTTGAGCAACAGCAGGTCGGAGAGGTTGAGTCCGTGGCGCTCGGCGACGGCGTTCAGGGTTTCGCCGCGCGCGAGGTGGTGGATGCGCCAGCCGTTGCCGGATTGGCGGAATTCGTCGAGATGGCGGGCGAATTCATCGGCGCGGTCGGACGGGATGACCAGAGTTTGGCCGTCGGCGGTGATGGCGGGCAGGTTGTAGCCGGGGTTGAAGGCGAGGAATTCGTCCAGCGGCATTTGGGCGTAACGGGCGGCGGTGGCGAGGTCGATGCCGATGGGGGCGGCGATGGTGGCGAGCAGTTGCCGATTGGCGACGTAGGGCAGTTCGATGCCGTAGACCTCCGGCATGGCGACGATGTTCTTGAGCGCCTGCAACTTGGGCAGGTAGTCGCGCGTCTCGCGCGGCAGATTGAGGGCGTTGAATTCGGTGGAGCGCCCGGCGGCGCGATTGCGCTCGACGGCGCGGGCGATGCCGTTTTCGCCGCGGTTGTAGGAGGCCAGCGTCAAGTGCCAGTCGCCGTGGCGCTCGTAGATGTCGGCGAGATAGTCGAGCGCGGCGTTGGTGGAGGCGATGACGTCGCGGCGTTCGTCCACCCAACGGTTCTGCCTCAGGTTGTAGTTGCGCCCGGTCGAGGGGATGAACTGCCATAGGCCGGAAGCGCGGGCGCGCGAGTGCGCGGTGGGATTGAAGCTCGATTCCACCATCGGCAGCAGGGCGATTTCGGTCGGCATGCCGCGGCGTTCGAGTTCGCCGACGATGTAATAGAGATAACGCGCGCCGCGATTGAACATGCGGTCGAGATATTCCGGATGCGCCAGATAGGAGCGCTGGAATTTGTCGGCGCGCGTGCCGGGCACGTCGGGCATCCCGAATCCGCGCCGGATGCGATCCCAGATGTCGTTGGGGGGGCGGACGAGGTCGAGGGTCAGCACGCGGCGTTGCGTGCGGTCGATGTCGACGACGGGAAGGGGGGCGACGGCGGCATCGGCTGCCGGAGCGGAATTGACGTCCCCGGCGGCGGCTTCGGGTTCCTGCGCGTGGACGAGCGTCGCGCCGGACATCGGGGCGAGCAGGGCGGCGGCGGTGAGAAACGCGCGCGTTGCGCGAAGGCTGTTCGTCATCGAGGCGGTTCGAAATAGGTTCGAGTGAGTCTAAATGCCGCTTTCCAGTGCGTCAAACTATGACGATGAGTGACAAAAAGGCCATCGGACGCGGCATTTTTGATAGCATGTCGATGCGTTTGTCCATCGGCTCGTTTCCCCTTTACATATCGAAGCCATGAAAGTTCTGGTCATCGAAGACGCAGTCACCAGCGCCACCGTGGTGTGCAACTGGCTGAACAATGTCGGATTGACCTCTTTTCACGCCTACACCGGCGAGGAAGGGCTGGAGATGTTCAAGCGCGAACGCCCCGACCTCGTGCTGCTCGACATCGTCATGCCGGGCATGGACGGGTTCGAAGTGGCGCGGCAGATCCGCGAGTTCGAACGCGAGGCGTGGACGCCGATCATCTTTCTTACCGCCCGCACCGACGACCGCGATTTGCAGCGCGCCATCGAGGCCGGCGGCGACGATTATCTGATCAAGCCGGTTTCCGAAATCGTGCTGCGCGCCAAGATCAGCGCCATGCGCCGCATGGCCCAGATGCGCGATTCGTTGCGCGACACCAAGCGCAAGCTGCAGAAGGCCAACCGCGATCTGCGTCGCCTGTCGGCCATCGACGGCCTCACCGGCATCGCCAACCGGCGCTGTTTCGACGACACGCTGCTGCGCGAATGGCGGCGCTGTTCGCGCTCGTTGCAGCCCTTGTCGCTGCTGGTCATCGACTTCGATTTGTTCAAGCTCTTCAACGACCACTACGGGCATCAGATGGGCGACGAATGCCTGAAAATCGTCGCCCGCACGCTGGAAGAAACCACCCAGCGCCCCAACGACCTCGTCACCCGCTACGGCGGCGAGGAGTTCGCCGCCATCCTGCCGGAGACTTCCGCCGAAGGGGCGCAGGCGGTGGCCGAGGCGATGCGGGTCGGAGTCGAGAATCTCAAGATCGACCACGCTTGGTCGACGGTGTCGTCGGTGGTGACGATCAGCGTCGGCGTCGCCTCGCTGGTGCCGCCGCGCGACGAGGAGGCCGGCATCCCGGCGCTCATCAAGGCGGCGGACGATTCGCTCTACCGCGCCAAGGAATCCGGGCGCAACCGGGTCGACGTGGCGACGGAAGTGACGATTCCGCTGCCGGAGCCGGAAGCGGCGCCGGCATCGAGGCGCGCCTAACTCACGAACACGTCTTTCCACGCCCGCAACGCGGCGAGGCACGCGCGCGCGTTTGCCGGGCGCGTGCCGGTGCGGGCGGCGATCATGGCGACGACGCCCGGCGCGTCGGGGCGCAGGAAGGGGTTGATTTCCTTCTCCACCGCGATGGTGCTCGGCAGCGTCGGCAAGCCCTCGGCGCGCAGGGCTTCGCAGCGCGCCGCGTATTGGTCGCGGGCGGCGTTCTCCGGTTCGGCGGCGCGGGCGAAGGCGAGGTTGGCGAGGGTGTATTCGTGGCCGCAATAAATTTTGGTGTCGTCGTCGAGCGCGGCGAGGCGGGCGAGGGCGCGTTCAAGGTCGGCGGGCGTGCCTTCGAACAGTCGCCCGCAACCGGCGGAAAAGAGCGCGTCGCCGCAAAAGAGCAGGCCGTCGCCGTGGTAAGCGACGTGACCGCGCGTGTGGGCGGCGACGTCGAGCGCGGTCAGGGTCAGGTCGAGCGCGGGAAGGGCGATGCGGTCGCCGTCCTCCACCGGATGGTCGACGGCGGCGATTTCGTCCTCTTTTGGCCCATAGACCGGCACGCCCGGATGGCGCGCGAGGATTTCGCCGACGCCGGCGATATGGTCGGCGTGATGGTGGGTGAGCAGCATGGCCACGGGAACGAGGGCGCGTTCGTGCAACGCCGCGAGCGCGGGCGCGGCTTCGCCGGGGTCGACCAGCGCGGCGTGGCGGCCGTCGTGGATGAGCCACAGGTAGTTGTCGCGGGCAAAGGCGATGGGCAAGACTTCGATGTTGGTCATGGCGAGTCTCAGACGACGATTGGTTGGGGAATGGTGATGCACACCCGGTATCATGCGCGAGTGCACGCATCTTGTAACCGTCGGGCAGCGATGAATTCCGAAGCGAACCTTTTTTCCGAACAGCGGGCGTGGCTCGCATCCCCCCTCGGCGGCTATTTCGCCGACTGGGAACAGACGCGGCTCGACGCCATGCTGGTCGATATCTTCGGCTACAACGCGCTGCAAATCGGCATGGAAAGTCTGGATTTGCTGCGCGCCAACCGTATGCCGCTGCGGGCGCGCGCCGTGCGCGACGCCGTGGCCGTCCCCTCCGAGGGCGTCTCCCTGGTGGCCGGCGAAGCGGCGCTGCCGTTTGCCAGCGCCAGCCTCGATTTGGTGGTGCTGGCGCACGCGCTGGAGTTCTCCGATTCGCCGCACCACGTTTTGCGCGAAGTCGAGCGCGTGCTGGTGGCCGAAGGCAGCGTGGTGATTTGCGGCTTCAATCCGTACAGCCTGTGGGGATGGCGTCGTCGTCGCGCCCACGGCGCCGGGCAATGGCCCTGGCGCGGGCAATATCTCTCCGCGCCACGGGTGCGCGACTGGCTGATTCTGCTCGGTTTCGAGGTGCAGTCGAACCAGTTCGGCTGCTACGTTCCGGGGGCGGCATCCGGTCCGGAATGGCTGGCGCGCTGGCGCTGGCTCGACCGCATCGGGCGGCGCTGGTGGCCGGTGTGCGGCGCGGTCTGGATAATGCACGGCATCAAGCGCGTTGCGGGCGCGCGCCTCATCCAGCCCAACTGGCGCGAAAAACGCGCCCGCGCCAGCAATCTTTCCCCGGTGGCGCACAAGGTGGCGGGGCTGCCCGGCGGCGGCGACAAACCGGAGCAGCCATGCAAGCCGTAGCCGTGGAGGTGGAAATCTTCACCGACGGCGCGTGCAGCGGCAATCCCGGCCCCGGCGGCTGGGGCGCCATCCTGCGTCACGGCAGGCACGAAAAGGAATTCTGGGGCGGCGAGCCGCAGACCACCAACAACCGCATGGAACTCACCGCCGTTATCCGCGCCCTTGCGCGCCTGAAGCGCCCGGTGTCGGCGCGCGTCTACACCGACAGCCAATACGTGCAGAAAGGCATCGGCGAGTGGATACACAACTGGAAGAAGCGCGGCTGGAAAACGGCGGACAACAAGCCGGTGAAGAACGCCGACCTCTGGCAGGCGCTGGACGAAGCCGCCGCGCGCCACCGCATCGACTGGCGGTGGGTCAGAGGCCACGCCGGCCACCCTGAAAACGAACGCGCCGACGCGCTGGCGCGGCAAGGCGTGGAAGCGGCGCGCGCCGCCGGCAGCGCCATCGAAGGATAATCAATGCGACAAATCGTACTCGACACCGAAACCACCGGACTCGACTGGAAGAACGGCGACCGCATCGTCGAAATCGGTTGCGTCGAAATGGCGAACCGCGTCCTCACCGGGCGGCATTTCCACGTCTACATCAACCCGGAGCGCGGCATTCCCGCCGACGCCGAGGCCATTCACGGCCTGAGCGAAGAATTCCTCGCCGACAAACCCGTTTTCGCCGCCATCGCCGCCGAATTCGAGGATTTCGTGCGCGGCGCGGAACTGGTCATCCACAACGCCCCTTTCGACGTCGGCTTCCTGAACCACGAACTCGACCGCCTCGGCAAGCCGCCCATCGAGGAGCTTTGCGCCAACGTCGTCGACACCCTGAAAATGGCGCGCGAGCAAAACCCCGGCAAAAAAGCCTCGCTCGACGCCCTCTGTGACCGCTTCGAGGTCGACAACGCCCACCGCACCCTGCACGGCGCGCTGCTCGACGCCGAATTGCTGGCGGAAGTCTATCTGGCGATGACGCGCGGTCAGGAAACGCTGACGATGGCCTTCGAGGAGAGCGCGCCCGCCAACGCCGCCGCTTCGGCAGCTACCGAAGAAAACCGCCCTCCCCTCAAGGTGCTGCGCGCCAGCGAAGCCGAAATCGCCGCCCACGACGCGGTGCTGGCCGACATCGACAAGGCGGCGAAGGGCGGGTGTCTGTGGTTGAAGGAGAAAGGCGGGGACTGATTCTCGCCCGCTTCACTCGCGCTCCAGCGGCGCCCCGAACTGTATCGTCCGCTCCGTCTTCAAGCCGTCGAACTGTACCGTGTAGCAGGTTTGGCCGGCGTCGACCGCCGTGACCGTGCCGGGGCCGAAAATCGGGTGGCGGATGCGCTCGCCCGCCGCGAAGGCGGCCTGACGCAGCGCCAGCGTCGCTTCGTCGAGGTCGATGTAGGCGCGGGCGCGTTCTTCGAGTTCGGCGTCGAGCGGCACGACGTAATCGAGGTTTTCCCTGCCGATGTC
>JAISSY010000079.1 GCA_031272995.1 Azoarcus sp. | reverse complement strand
GAGCCGGTGATGCGCGCGCCGCGCAGGGGTTGGCTGGCGGCGTATTCCTCGCGGATGGCCATCAGGCCGGGCATTTCGGTTTCGGCGATGGCGATTTCCTTGCGTCCCCAGTCGGCGAGGCCGATGTCGGCGACGACGTAATCCTGTTGGGTGGTCATGGCGGGGTTCCTTGTCGGTTCAGAGGGGATGTTCATGATTTACGCATTCGTCCGTGGTTTGGCGTGACGCACGATGTCGACGATGAAAAAAACTATCGTCGCCGGCAGGGCGTAGCCGAGGATGAGATTGGAGAAAGTGGCGGCGGCTTCCGACTGGCGGGTGCTGAGGACGAGCCAGGTGGCGTAGGCGACGTACCACGCGAGGAACAGGCCGCCTTCCTCGCGCGAGATTTCGCGGTCGGTGAACAGCGCCGGCAGGCAAGCGAGGGCGGTCGCCGCCATAATCCACAGGTCGGTGGCGAGCGCGGCTTCCGGCACATGCAGGCCGTCGGGGGAGATGAGTCCGGAAAGCCCCAACACCGCGCAGATGTTGAAAATGTTGCTGCCGACGATGTTGCCGACCGCGATGTCGCGCTCGCCGCGCAGCGCCGCCACCGTCGAGGTGGCCAGTTCGGGCAGCGAAGTGCCGACCGCGACCACGGTGAGGCCGACCACGAGGTCGGAGACGCCGAGCGAACGCGCCACGGCGCTCGCTGCCTCGACCAGCCAGTGCGCGCCGGCGACCAGCAGGACGAGTCCGGCGACGATGAGCGCCAGTTGCACGCTGCGACGGCGCGCCCAAGGCGTGTCGGGGATGTCGCCGGCGAGTTCTTCCTGCTCCGTGACCGAGGCGGCGCGCGACTGGCGGATGAGGTAGACCGTGTAGACCAGCAGCGCCGCGAACAGCACCCCGCCCTCGAAACGGTCGATGTCGCCGTCGAGCGCGAAGACGAGCAGCAAGAGCGAGGCGCCGACCATGATGGGCGCTTCCTGCCGGATGACCTGATTGTGCACGGCCAGCGGCACGATGAGCGCCGAGATGCCGAGGATGAGCAGGACGTTGGCGATGTTGCTGCCGACGACGTTGCCCACCGCGATGTCGGCGTTGCCGCCGAAGGCGGCGTCGATGGACACCGCCAGTTCCGGCGCGCTGGTGCCGAAGGCGACCACGGTCAGGCCCACCACCAGCGGCGAGATGCCGACGGAGAGGGCCAGACGCGCGGCGCCGCGCACCAGCAGTTCCGCGCCGAGCACGAGCGCGGCGAGGCCGAGCACGAAGAACAGCGCGTTGGTCAGCATCGCCTTACAGCCCCGCCGCCGCGGCCAGCGCCGCCGCCTTGTCGGTGCGCTCCCAGGTGAATTCCGGCTCGTCGCGGCCAAAGTGGCCGTAGGCGGCGGTCTTGGAATAGATGGGGCGCAACAGGTCGAGGGTCTGGATGATGGCTTTCGGGCGCAGGTCGAAGTGGGCTTTAATCAGCTCGACGATTTTCTCGTCGGCGATTTTGCCGGTGCCGAAAGTGTTGACCATCAGGCTCACCGGCCTGGCGACTCCGATGGCGTAGGCCACCTGCACCTCGCACTGGTCGGCCAAACCCGCCGCGACGACGTTCTTGGCGACGTAGCGCCCGGCGTAGGCCGCCGAGCGGTCGACCTTGGAGGGGTCCTTGCCGGAGAAAGCGCCGCCGCCGTGGTGCGCCGCGCCGCCGTAAGTGTCGACGATGATTTTGCGCCCGGTGAGTCCGCAGTCGCCGTGCGGGCCGCCGGTGACGAACAGGCCGGTCGGGTTGATGAAATACTTGATTTCGCCCTTGACGAGTTCCTTGGGCAACACGGGTTTGACGATTTCCTCGATGACCGCTTCCTTGATTTGCGGGTGCTCGATGTCGGGCGAGTGCTGTGTCGACACCACCACGGTGTCGATGGCGGCGGGTTTGCCGTCGATGTACTTCACCGTGATTTGGCTTTTGGCGTCCGGGCGCAGCCACGGGAGCCGCCCGTCCTTTCGCACTTCCGCCTGCCGCTGCATGATGCGGTGGGCGTAGTAGATGGGCAGCGGCATCAGGCTCGGCGTCTCGCGCGTCGCATAGCCGAACATCAGCCCCTGGTCGCCGGCACCCTGTTCGAGGTCGAGACCTTCGCCTTCGTTCACGCCCTGCGCGATGTCGGGCGACTGGCGATTGATGGCCGCCAGCACGGCGCAGCTTTTGTAGTCGAAGCCGATGTCGGAGTCGTCGTAGCCGATGCGGCGTATCACGTCCTGCGCGATTTCGCGGTAATTGACCTGCGCCCTGGTGGTGATTTCGCCGGAAATCACCACGAGTCCGGTCGACACCAGCGTCTCGCACGCCACCCGTCCGCGCGGGTCGGCGGCGAGCACCGCGTCGAGCACGCCGTCGGAGATTTGGTCGGCGACCTTGTCGGGATGGCCTTCGGAGACCGATTCCGAGGTGAAAAGAAAAGCCTTGCTCATGTTCAACTGCTCCAGAAACGAAAAATCCCCAAAAGTTCTGGCGTCGTGGCCAGCTCCGGGGATTTCGGCGAGCAGCCGACGCTTTAGCAGTATTTCTATGCTGCTCCGGGGAGCGTGCCGCCCTGCAAGTTGTCGAGTTAACTCGGCGGCTAAGGCACAATTATAGGTTAAGGTAGCGGCAAGTCAAATTCATTTGGTTTTACTGCCCGTTGCGGGCAGGTTTCACACTCGATGCGAGATACATTTTCGTGGTCGTCGATTTTCTCTTTCGTTTTTTCTCCCGTTTGCCGTTGGCATGGTTGCATCGCTTGGGCGGCGTGGCCGGATGGCTGGTCTACGCCTGTTCGCCCACCTACCGGCGACGGCTGCGCGCCAATCTCGCGCAGGCGATGGGCGCGCCGTCGCGGGCGCTGTTGCGGCAGGCCGTCGCCGAAGCGGGACGGCAGGGGCTGGAGGTGTGTTGGGTCTGGCTGCGACCGCTCGACGAAGTGCTCGCCAGCGTCAAGGCCGTGCATGGTCTGGAACTGGTGCGGGAGGCGCGCCGCGACGGGGCGGGCATTCTGTTCGTCACGCCGCATCTGGGCTGCTTCGAGATGGCGGCGCATTACTGCGCCCACGCGGGCGATGCGCCGCTCACCGTGCTCTACCGCCCGCCGCGCTATCGCGCTCTCGAACCGCTGATGCAGGCCGGACGCATTCGCGGGCGGGTGACGACCGCGCCCGCCGACTTCGCCGGGGTGCGGCAGTTGCTGAAGGCGCTGCGCGCTCACGACATGGTGGGCATGTTGCCCGACCAGGTGCCGGCGGAAGGCGAGGGCGTGTGGGCGGATTTCTTCGCCCGTCCGGCGTGGACGATGACACTCGGCGCGCGGCTGGCCGAGGTGCGCGACGTGCGCACGATTTACGTCTGGGTCGAACGGCTGCCGCGCGGCGAAGGCTACGCGGTGCATTATTCCGCGCCGGTCGAGACGCCAGAGGGCGATTTGGCGGCGCGTTGCGCGGCGATGAACCGCGAAGTCGAACGCCTGATTCGCCAATGTCCGCAGCAATATCTGTGGGGCTACAACCGCTACAAACGCCCGCGCGGCGTGCGCGGCGCGGATAAGGACAAGGACGCTCCGCGCGTGGAGGAGACGGCATGACGCGGCTCGGCATCGTGTTCTTCTGGCTGCTGCACTGGTTGCCGCTGGCGCTGCTGGCGCCGTTCGGGCGTGCGCTTGGCTGGCTCGCCTATTATCTGGCGGTTCCCCGGCGGCGCATCGCGCTCACCAATCTGCGCCTGTGCTTTCCCGAACTCGACGAGGCGGCGCGGCGCGCGCTGGCGCATCGGCATTTTCAGGTGTTGGGGCGCAGCCTGTTCGAGCGCGGTCTGTTGTGGTGGTCGTCGGCAGCGCGCCTGCGCCGCATCGTGCGCATCGACGGGCTGGAGCGCCTCGCCAAGCTCTACGAGGCGCGCGAGCCGGTCATCCTGCTGGTGCCGCACTTCGTCGGGCTGGACGCCGGGGCGACGCGGCTGGCGATGGAAATAAACGCGGTAAGCGTCTATGCGCGCCAGAAGCGCAATCCGACCCTCGACCGCCTGCTGCATCACGGGCGGTCGCGTTTCGGCGACCAGTTGCTATTGACGCGGCAGGACGGCATTCGCGGCACCGTCAAGGCGATGCGGGAAGGGCGGCCTTTCTATTATTTGCCCGACATGGACTATGGCCGCAAGGACGCCATCTTCGTGCCCTTTTTCGGCGTCGAGGCCGCCACCATCACCGGCCTGCCGCGGCTGGCGCGGCTCGGCAAGGCGAAGGTGCTGCCGTGCGTGACGCGCATGTTGCCGGGCAGCGCCGGCTACGTGCTCGAAATCGGCGGGCCGTGGGCGGATTACCCCACCGCCGACGTCGAAGCCGACACGCGGCGCATGAACGCATGGCTCGAAGGCGTCGTGCGCACCATGCCGGAGCAGTATTACTGGGTGCACCGCCGCTTCAAGACGCGACCTGAAGGTCAAGCGCGGCTTTATTAGTGGACGCTGGCGCGGAGGTGGGCGAGAATCGCCCGATTGCCGTTTTGCGCTTTCACGCCGCCGCGATATGAAACTGCGTTTCACCAAGATGCACGGATTGGGCAACGACTTCGTGGTCGTCGACGCCACGCGCGCGCCCGTGGCGCTGACGCCCTCGCGGGTGCGGGCGATTGCCGACCGCCATTTCGGCGTCGGCTGCGACCAACTGCTGCTGGTCGAGCCGCCGACGCAGGCCGGGGTCGATTTCCGCTATCGCATCTTCAACGCCGACGGCGGCGAAGTCGAACAATGCGGCAACGGCGCGCGCTGCTTCGTGCGCTTCGTGCACGACAAGGGGCTGACCGACAAGCGCGAGATTCGCGTCGAAACCCGCGCTGGCGTCATCGTGCCCAGGCTCACCGACGACGGGCTGGTGACGGTCGACATGGGCGCGCCGGTGTTCGAGGCGGCGAAGATTCCCTTCCTCACCGACTCCGACGCCATCGTGCAGCCGCTCGAAGTCGACGGGCAAACGCTGGCGATTACCGCGCTGTCGATGGGCAACCCGCACGCGGTTCAGGTGGTGGCCGACATCGATGCCGCGCCGGTGACGGAGCAGGGGGAGAAGATTTCGACCCATCCGCGCTTTCCGGCGCGCGCCAACGCCGGCTTCGCCCAGGTGGTCGACGAGCGCCATATTCGCCTGCGCGTGTACGAACGCGGCGCGGGCGAGACGCTCGCCTGCGGCACTGGCGCGTGCGCCGCCGCGGTCGCGGTCATTTTGCGCGGTTTGGCCGCTTCGCCCGTGCGCGTCGACACGCGCGGCGGACGGCTCGACATCGCGTGGGCGGGGCCGGGCGCGCCGGTGCTGATGACCGGCCCGGCGGTGACGGTGTTCGAGGGCGAAATCGAACTGGATTGACTTGCCTGCGACGAAACGAGGGAATGGAAAAGCCGATGAATGCCGATGACGTGGTGAAATTCCTGCGGGAGCATCCCGCCTTTCTCAGCGAACACAGCGATTTGCTCGCCGTGCTCACCGTGCCGCAATCGCGGAGCGGCAAGGTGATTTCGCTCACCGAGCGGCAGGTGCAGGTGCTGCGCGCCAAGGTGCGCGAACTCGAACAGAAGCTCGCCGACCTGATTCGCTTCGGCGAGCAGAACGACGAAATCAGCGAGAAAGTGCATCGCCTCGCGCTGTTGCTGCTCGACGCCGCCGACACCGAAGCGGCGCGGCGCGCGCTCATCGCCAGTATGCGCGACGATTTCGCCGTGCCGCACGTGGCGCTGCGCGTGTGGGCGGGCGACGACGAGGAGGAAGTCGACAAATCGGTGCGCCGCTACGCCGCCAGTTTGGGGCGTCCGTACTGCGGCGCGCCGGTCAATGCAGACGTGCTCGGCTGGTTCGGCGAAATGTCGCCGCACGTCCGTTCGGTGGCGCTGATGCCCCTGCGCCGTGGCGGCCACGTCGTCGGGCTGCTCGCGCTCGGCAGCGAGGAAAACGAGCGTTTCTACAACGACATGGGCACGCTCTACCTCGAACGCATTGGGGCGCTCGCCTCGCGCGCCCTCGTCCCCGAAGTCGAATGAACGACGACGACGCCCCGCCGTTGCCGCAATGGGGCGAGGCGTATCTCGTCTGGCTGGCAACGCAACGGCGGGTGGCGGCGCTCACCCTCGACAACTACCGCCGCGATTTGCAGCGTCTGGCGAAGTTCGCCGACGGACGCCCGCCGCAAACCCTGGAAGCCGCCGACATACGCGGCTTCGTCGCCCGCCTGCACGGCGGCGGGCTGTCCGGGCGCTCGATTGCGCGCGTGCTCTCGGCCTGGCGCGGGCTGTATCGCTGGCTGGTGCGCAACCGCGAGGCGAGCCGCAATCCGGTCGACGGCATTCGCGCCCCCAAATCGCCGACGCTGCTGCCCAAGGCGCTGTCGCCGGAGCAGGTCACGGCGCTGCTCGACGCCGGGGTGGAGGCGGGCGACTCCCTGCTCGAAGCGCGCGACCGCGCCATGTTCGAGCTTTTCTATTCTTCCGGCCTGCGCCTCGCCGAACTGGCCGGGCTGGACACGGCCAGCGGCAGCCGCAACGGTTGGGTGGATTTCGTCGAAGGCATGGTGACGGTGCACGGCAAGCGCGACCGTATGCGCACGGTGCCGGTGGGCGAACCCGCGCTGGCGGCGCTGCGCGCTTGGCTGGAAGTGCGCGGCCAACTGCCGGTCGGCGATTGTCCAGCGCTTTTCGTCACCCGCAACGGCGGACGCATGAGCGCGGGCGCGGTGCGCGGGCGGCTGGTGCGCTGGGTGAAGCGAAGCGGTCTGGGCGTGCACGTGCATCCGCACATGTTCCGCCACAGCTTCGCCAGCCACCTGCTGCAATCCTCCGGCGATTTGCGCGCGGTGCAGGAACTGCTCGGCCACGCCAGCATCCGCTCGACGCAGGTCTATACCCACCTCGATTTTCAACATCTGGCCAAGGTCTACGACGCCGCGCACCCGCGCGCGCGCAAATCGTAGAAACACGCTCATGGCGAAACTGCATCTTCATCCCGGCAAGGAACGCTCGCTGCTGCGCCGGCATCCGTGGATTTTCGCCGGCTCGGTGGCGCGGCTGGAAGGCCACGCCCGCCCCGGCGACACCGTGGAAGTGCTGGCCGCCGACGGGCGCGCGCTCGGTCGCGCGGCGTTTTCGCCCGCCTCGCAAATTCGCGCCCGCATGTGGACGTTCGACCCCGGCCAGCCGGTCGACCACGCCTTCTTCAAGCGCCGCGTGCGCGAGGCGGTGGCGTGGCGACAGGCGCATCCCGATTTGGCGCGGCAGGAGGGCGTGCGCCTCGTCCACGGCGAAGCCGACGGCCTGCCCGGCGTGATTGCCGACCGCTACGGCGCGGTCGTGGTGGTGCAACTGACCAGTGCCGGAGCGGAGAAGTGGCGCGAGGCCATCGTCGCCGCGCTCGCCGCCGCCACCGGCTGCGCGACGATTTACGAACGTTCGGATTCCGACGTGCGCCGCCTCGAAGGGCTGGAACCGCGCGTCGGCGCGCTCTTGGGCGAGTTGCCCGCCGCGCCGCTCTTAATCGAGGAAAACGGCGTGCGCATGGAGGTCGATGTCGTCGGCGGGCACAAGACCGGCTTCTATCTCGACCAGCGCGACAACCGCCTCCTCACCGCGCGACTGGCGGCGGGGCGGCGGGTGCTGAACTGCTTTTGCTACAGCGGAGGTTTTTCCCTGCAAGCCTTGGCAGGCGGGGCGACCGAGGTGCTGTCGATAGATTCCTCCGCCCCGGCGCTGGAAATCGCCGCGCGCAATCTCGCCCACAACCCGCAACTCGACCCCGCCCGCGCCCACTGGCGCGAGGCCGACGTGTTCGCCGCGCTGCGCGAGTTGCGCCAGAGCGGCGAACGGTTCGACCTCATCGTGCTCGACCCGCCCAAGTTCGCGCCCTCCGCCGCGCACGCGCAACGCGCCGCACGCGCCTACAAGGACATCAACCTGTTCGCCTTCCGCCTGCTCGCGGCGGGAGGCATTCTGACGACCTACTCGTGTTCGGGCGGCATCGGGCTGGAACTGTTCCAGAAAATCGTCGCCGGGGCGGCGAGCGACGCCGGCGTGGACGCGCGCATCGTCCATCGCCTCGCCGCCGCGCCCGACCATCCGGTCGGTTTGGCGGCGCCGGAAGGCGAATACCTCAAGGGGCTGGCGATTCAGATTGGACAGGCGGCGGAGGCGGCGCCGGTTCGGCCAGATTGAGCGCCAGCGTCATCAGCCCCAGACCGAGCACGGTGAGCGCGAAATAGAGCTTCTGCACCGCCGGTTCGGGCAGGCGGCGCTCCTCCGAGTAATACTGGTGGCGCAGGTAAATCACCCCCATGGCGGCGAAGCTCAACAGCCCGCCGCCGAGCGCGCGCGCCGCGCCGGGGCTGAACAGATAGCCGGGTTCCCGCACGTCGCGCGCCGGCATGAAGAATTCCGGCGCGACGACGAGAAGATATATCCCCGCCAGCACGCAGAGCACGAACAACATGACCTGAAAGGAGCGCATGGCCGTGGCGCGTCTCAGGACGCGAACAGTTCGCCGCCGCCGCCCGGCGGTTTGAGGCCGAAGTGCTGCCAGATGGCGGCGGTGGCGACGCGCCCGCGCGGGGTGCGCTGCAAATAGCCTTGCTGAATCAGATAAGGCTCGATGACGTCCTCGATGGTGTCGGGCGCCTCGCCGATGGCGGCGGCGAGGTTGTCCAGCCCCACTGGCCCGCCGGAGAATTTCTCCAGCACCGCGCCGAGCAGCTTGCGGTCCATCACGTCCAACCCCAAGGCGTCGACGTCGAGCATCCGCAGCGCCGCGTCGGCCACCTGCGCGGTGACTTCGCCGCCCGCCTTGACTTCGGCGTAATCGCGCACCCGCCGCAGCAGCCGGTTGGCGATGCGCGGCGTGCCACGGGCGCGGCGGGCGATTTCCAGCGCCCCGGCGTCGTCGATTTTCACGTCGAGCAGCCGCGCCGAGCGATGCACGATATGGGTGAGTTCGGCGGGCGAATAGAACTCCAGCCGCGAGACGATGCCGAAGCGGTCGCGCAAGGGGTTGGTGAGCATCCCGGCGCGGGTGGTGGCGCCGATGAGCGTAAACGGCGGCAAATCGAGCTTCACCGAGCGCGCCGCCGGGCCTTCGCCAATCATGATGTCGATTTGAAAATCCTCCAGCGCCGGGTAGAGGATTTCCTCCACCACCGGCGACAGGCGGTGGATTTCGTCGATGAACAGCACGTCGTGGGCGTCGAGATTGGTGAGCAGCGCCGCGAGGTCGCCGGCGCGTTCCAGCACCGGCCCGGAAGTCTGGCGCAGATTCACCCCCAGTTCGGCGGCGACGATGTGCGCCAGCGTCGTCTTGCCCAAGCCGGGCGGCCCGAACAGCAGCACGTGGTCGAGCGCCTCGTTGCGCCCTTTGGCGGCGGCGATGAAGATTTCCAGTTGCTCGCGCGCCTTGGCCTGTCCGACGTACTCGCTCAGCCGGCGCGGGCGCAAGGCGCGCTCGATGGCGTCCTCCTGACGGTCGGCCATCGCGGGCGCGACGAGCCGCTCGTCGCCGGGCTGAATCTTGTCGGTCTCAATCATGGGCGGCAGTGTAGCCGATGGCGTCGGGCGCGCACAAAAAGAAACGGGGCGCCGCAGCGCCCCGAATCGTGCAAAGGTCTGATGCTGTCAGACGCGGTTGCGGCGACGACGCGCCACCATGCCGACGATGCCCAACCCGGCCAACAGCATGGCGTAGGTTTCGGGTTCGGGAACGGGAACAGCGGTGATGGTCACATCAAAAT
>JAISSY010000077.1 GCA_031272995.1 Azoarcus sp. | reverse complement strand
AGCGGATCGCTTTTGCGATTCGGCGTCGCCAACGACTGGCGGAAGTTTGCTTCATGGAACTAACCTCCTTTGCGGAGCGTAGTTCTCGGAAGGCCCCCTCCGACGGGGCCTTTCGTTTGTAGCTAGCGCGATATTTGAGTCAGGACGGCTCTGAGTTAGGGAAACGCCGAATTCATTCTTGTAAAGCCTGTCACAACGTCATTCCCGCGAAAGCGGGAATCCAGAAGCATATCCTCGGGTGCGCAGCACCTCATTTTCTTGATTTTGCAGCCTTTCTGGCTGGAGAAAACGAACTGGATTCCCGCTTTCGCGGGAATGACAGCAGGGTGAGCTTTGCCAGAAAGGATAAATCAGCGTTTTCTTAGGTCATCAGATCATGGAAGCAAGGTACCTAATCTGTTTTTTATACCGCTCAACGGAGGAATTTACTTGAAGCCTTCTTCCTTCTTCCACAGTATGGAATTTGCCAACCTGAAGCTCAGTAATTGGAATTCGCTTTGCACCTGAAATGCGACCAGCAGAATGAAAGTCGTCGGTAATTACAAACGCATCGCTTGGGTCTTTGTGAGAAAATAAATCTGCATATCTCTCTGCAAGATCGAGTGCCCGTTCAATATACATTCTCGATGCGTTGTCTGGGGTTGCTTCCTTTTGGCTTTTTGAGCCAACCATCGTCATAACTATGGCCGCAATTTTCGGAATAGCACGCCCACCTGCGCGGTCATTCCATATTTGGAAATCCCTGTTTCTGTCAGAAAGTTGATTGAATAATAACTCCAGTGATTCAAGAGAGTGCTCATCAACTCTTACAGGAACAATGAGAGCCTGAACAGCGCACCAAGCCAAATGTGTTCCGCCAGCGTAGAAAGGGCTGGTGTCGAGTAAAACTTTTTCGCACGTATTTGCCTTCATCTCTCTTTTCAGGATGGAATGTAATCCTTCGAGCAGCCTTCCAACAGCCTGTTCATTCCCTTGTGAATAAGCGGTATTTAGTTGCTGATATAACAAGGATGGAAACGCAAAAAGCTCAGGGTTACCACTGATAACATAGGCACCGTGTCCACCTTTAAAATTATCACAATGTTGTGAAACATTGTAAGAAATATCCTTTGGTATCTTCCCAAAAGCAGACCCGAGAATGACGGGCTTTAATGCGTCATAGATATTAACTTTTGGTTTGAATTCACTTCCCAAAAGCAGTTCTGTTAAATTGCACTGAGGGCAAAGATCAGCCAATAGCAATGCTTTTTTGCGAGATATTTCGTGGGCAAGGTTAAATGCAATTGACGATTTTCCAACTCCCCCTCTCAAGTTTGAGACAGCATAGTACGTAAAACCTTGTCCTTGGGGGGCAACATAATTCTCTCGGATAACCTTTTGGTGTGTATCCAGAACTTTTTGGACATCAGCTGACATGATGGTCTCCTATGTAGGCAGCAGGGTGTGCATGGGGGATAGTATTTTGCAGGTTGTGCAGTGTCAACAAAAATTTGCAGTTTATGCAGTTGATGCAGGATGTCTTGATCTATATCATCTGGCGGCGTTACCGGAACGTTGGTGCTGCTCTCCAACGTAGAATCCACCGCTTCACTCTCCCTGTTGAAACGATGACCGACCGCGACGCCCGACTTGCCGCTTTCTTCGCTCTCGATGGCCCGCTTGCCGCCGCGATTCCGGGGTTTCGGGCGCGCGGGCAGCAGGTGGAGATGGCGCAGAAGATTGCCGAGGCCATCGCGGGCAATCGGGTGTTAGTGGCGGAGGCGGGGACGGGGACGGGAAAGACGTTCGCG
Organism: Azoarcus sp.; assembly: GCA_031272995.1. GTDB lineage: Bacteria > Pseudomonadota > Gammaproteobacteria > Burkholderiales > Rhodocyclaceae > WRNU01. Next base: position 16,188 of record JAISSY010000077.1, on the reverse strand, counting down.
TATCTGGTGCCGGCGCTGCTCTCCGGCGGCAAGGTCATCATCTCCACCGGCACCAAGACCTTGCAGGATCAACTGTTTACCCGCGACCTCCCGACCGTGCGCGCGGCGCTCAAGGCGCCGGTGTCGGTGGCGCTGCTCAAGGGGCGAGCAAATTACGTCTGCCCGTATCACCTCGAACGCAACGAGCGCGACGGACGCTTCCTTACCGCGCAGGATGCCACCGACATGCGCGCCATTGCTCGTTTCGCGCGCACGACGAAAAGCGGCGACAAGGCCGAATGCACCGAAGTTTCGGAAGACTCTGGCGCGTGGAGCGCGGCGACTTCGACCCGCGACAACTGTCTGGGGCAGGATTGTCCCGCCGTCGCCGATTGCTTCGTGATGCACGCGCGGCGCGCGGCGATGGAGGCGGACGTGGTGGTGGTGAATCACCACCTGTTCTTCGCCGACGTAATGTTGAAGGACGAGGGCGCCGGAGAATTGCTGCCGAGTTGCAATACGGTGATTCTCGACGAGGCGCACCAGTTGCCGGAAACGGCGTCGCTCTTTTTCGGCGACAGCGTGTCGACGGCGCAGGCGCTGGAACTTGCGCGCGACGTGCGCTCCGAAACCGTGGCGGCCGCGCGCGATTGCAAGGAACTGATCGACGAGGCGCGCGGGCTGGAGAAAGCGGCGCGCGACCTGCGGCTCGTTTTCGGGCCGGAGCCGGGGCGAATGTCGGCGGCGCAGGCGTTGCTGCGCGAGGATTTCGACGCCCAACTCGACGCGCTCACCGAGGCGCTGGCGCGGGTGGAAAAAATTCTCGAAACGCAGGCCGAACGCTCGGAAGGGTTGGAATCCTGCCTGCGCCGCACGCAAGATTTGGCGGCGCGACTGGCCGGTTGGCGCAGGCCGGAGGACGACGGGCTGGTGTGTTGGGTGGAAGTGTTTTCGCACGCGGTGGTGTTGAACGCCACGCCGCTGGAAGTGGCGGAGATTTTTCGTCGCCAGTTGAGCGGACATCCGCGCGCGTGGATTTTCACCTCGGCGACGCTGGCCATCGGCACCGATCTTGGACACTACTGTGGCGAAATGGGCCTGAACGGCATGGAACCGCCGGCTCTCACCGGCGTCTGGGGCAGTCCGTTCGATTACGGCGAACAGGCGCTGCTCTACGCGCCCACCGGGCTTCCCAACCCCAACGCGCCGCTTTACGCCGAGGCGGTGGCCGCCGTCGCGCTGCCACTCATTCGCGCCGCGCGCGGGCGGACGTTCGTGTTGTGCACTTCGCTGCGGGCGATGCGCCGCATTCACGAATTGCTGGCGGCGGAGTTGTCGCGGGACGCGGAGCCGTTGCCGCTTTTGTTGCAGGGCGAAGGCTCGCGCAGCGAACTGCTCGAACGCTTCCGACGCCTCGGCAACGCCGTGCTGGTGGCGAGCCAGAGTTTCTGGGAAGGCGTCGACGTGCCGGGCGACGCGCTCTCGCTCGTCGTCATCGACAAGCTGCCGTTCGCGCCGCCCGACGATCCGGTGCTGGCGGCGCGCGTCGAGCACATGGAGCGGCGCGGGCTGAGTCCGTTCCTGCATCACCAGTTGCCGCGCGCGGTCATCAGCATGAAGCAGGGAGCGGGGCGGCTGATTCGCAGCGAACACGACCGCGGCGTGCTGTGCATTTGCGACCCGCGCATGATCGAAAAGAATTACGGTAAAGCGGTATGGCGCAGCCTGCCGCCGATGCGCCGCACGCGCGCGCAGGCCGAGGCGGTGGCGTTTCTCGAAAACCTGCCGCCGCCGCGCGGCGGGTGAACGAAATACGGCGCTCCAGGGAGCGCCGTATGGGTTAGGCCAAGGCCTTGTTACTTGCTGCGGCTCTTGCCCGTGGTGGCCGGGACTTTCACTTGCGTGAAAGCCTGAAACGCCTCGCTCGATGCGCGCGTCAATTGTTCGACGGCGGTGCGCGTGGTGTTCAGCGAAGACTGGATCGCGTCCAGCGTTCCCTGATCGGCGATGGGCATACCCTTGAACAGTTTTTGGATCGCGCCGAGCACTTCCGCGCTGCTGGCGGTGAGCGAATCACCGACGAGTTTGCCGACCTGAGACTGAGCCTTGGTGGCGACCTCGGCGATTTCGCGCGCGCCGGCAAAAACCTTTTCGGCGGTGTTTTGCGCGAAACGGCTGCGGAGCTGCAACGCTTCCTGCGGATCCTTGATGCCGCTCAGAGCCTTGGCGTTGTTGACACTATCCTCGAACAGCGACTTTGCAACCGCGACCTGAATTTCGATCACGCGCTGCGTATTTTCGATCGATAACTGTGCAAGCTGCACCGCCGCGTCGAGACTCTTTTTCTGAAGCTCGCTGGTCTGTTCGGTTTTGGCTGCCATATTGATTCCTCATGGTGTGGTGGAGACGACGGCATAAACACTCCTATGCCGTATGGAAGCTAACAGCCTCGTAGAGACGGTTGACTACATTATGCGTTTGCCGCGAATACATAGCAAGCGCACTTTTTTTCATGACAACCGGGCTGTGACATATTTACGGGAATATGAAAAGCCATATTCTCTGCAATGACGTAAGACTTTAGCCGACTACCCGATTGCGGCCGTCCGACTTCGCGGCATATAGCCGCTCGTCAGCCAGTTTGACGAATTCGCTCATGTTGTCGGTATCCTTTGGAATGACAGTTGCAACGCCGATGCTGATCGTCGCCGAAGTCAGTTTGCTGTCGAAGGAGAGCACTTTCGTGGTTTCGACCGTGTGGCGGATGCGTTCGGCGACGTCGAGCGCGCCGTTGTGATCGGTGTCCGGACACAGCACGGCGAACTCCTCGCCTCCGATGCGGGCGCAAATGTCGCGCGGGCGACGGGCGGCGGCGGAGTTGATCAGGCGCGCGATGGTCTTGAGCAGCACGTCGCCTTGCGGGTGTCCGTGGGTGTCGTTGTAGAGCTTGAAGTTGTCGACGTCCATCATCAGCAGCGACAGCGGACGATGCTCGCGCGCAGCGCTTTTCCATTCGCGCGGCAGGTGCTCGTCGAAGCTGCGGCGATTGGCGATGTCGGTGAGCGGGTCGAGCAGCCCGAGGCGTTCGATGACGTGCATCTGATGCAGGATTTGCATGTGGTTCTTCACCCGCGCCCGCACGATCGCTTCCTTGAACGGTTTGCCGATGTAATCGACCGCGCCCAGTTCCAATCCTCTTTCCTCGTCCTCGGCGCTGTCCAGACCGGTGATGAAGATGACCGGCACCCGCCGCGTCGCCGGATCGTCCTTGAGTCGGGCGATGACCTCGAACCCGTTCATGCCCGGCATCACGATGTCGAGCAGGATGAGGTCGGGGATGGTTTCCCTCACCCGCGCCAGCGCTTCTTCGCCGGAGCGGGCGACGAGGATGGTGTATTGCGGCGACAGAATGCGGTTCAACAGGGACAGGTTCGATTTTTCGTCGTCCACGACGAGAAGGGTCTGCCTCTTTTCTTCATTCTTGTTCACTTTTCTCTCCCGCTGTTTCGATCGACTCATGCAGAGCGCGCAAGGTTTGGCTGGCGCTTACGAAATCGAAATCTTCGATTTGCGCGACGAGTCGTTCGCCGTCCGCGCCCAAAGGGGCGAGCAGGCGACGAGCGCCGTCGATGTAATCCATGGCGCGGGTATCGCCGGCGTTGAGCAGCGGCGACAATTGGTCGAGCAGGGCGCGCGCCTGACCGGCGTCGAACGGGTTGGCGGCGGGCGTGGGCGTCGACACGGCGGGCGTGGCATCGGCGAGTTCGGACATGACGGCGCCGAAGTCGGTTTCGAGGCGGGCGACCAGTCGCGCCAAAGTCGTGGCGTCGCCGGTGGCGGCGTGTCCGTCGCGCAGCGCGTTTTCCACCGTTGCCGCTGAGGCGCGCAAATCGAGCGCGCCGATGGCCGCGGCGCAACTTTTCAGCGTGTGCGCGATGCAGTGCGCCTCCAGCGTGGCGCCAACGTCGAGCGCACGGCGCACGCGGGCGATGTCCTCGCCGTGGTCGTGGCGAAAGTCGGCGAGGATTTGGCGGTAGAGATTTTCGTCGCTCGCCGAGTTCTTCAAACCGAGGTCACGGTCGACGACGTTGCGAACGTTGTTCGCGACTACGTCGACACGCGTCGGTTCGATGTGCGCGTCCGCTTCCACCGCCAGCGGCGCGAGCTTGTCCGTCGGCAGCCACTTTTGCAGCACGCGGGCGAGTTCGTCGCCGTCGATGGGTTTGGAGACGAAGTCGTCCATGCCGGCTTCGATGATGCTTTGTCGCGCCCCGCGCATGGCGTTGGCGGTGAGCGCGACGATGGGCGTCGCGCGGGGCAGGGCGCGGATGCGGCGGGTCGCCTCCATTCCGTCCATTTCCGGCATCGTCTGATCCATCAGCACGAGGTCGTAATCGGCGGCGCGGACTTTTTCGATTGCCTCGGCGCCGCTTGCGGCGGTGTCGGCGACGATGCCGTGTTTTTGCAGATAGGCGAGCGCCACCTTGAGATTGATGCGATTGTCGTCGACCACCAGCACGCGCGCCGCCGGAGCGACGAAGGAACTCCCTTGCGGACGCGGCGCCTCCGCCTTCGCCGCGTCGCCCTTGAGCAGCGGCAACAGGATGACGAAAGTCGTGCCTTTGCCGTATTCGCTTTTCACCTCGATGTGGCCGTGCATCAGGTCAACGAGGTTTCGGGTGATCGCCAGCCCTAGCCCGGTGCCGATCTGGGTGCGATTGGCGGTTTCGTCCAGCCGTGTGAAGGAGTGAAACAGATGGGCGAAATCTTCCTTCCTGATGCCGATGCCGGTGTCGGCGACGCTGAAACGCAACCAGCGCGCGCCTTTGCGCTCGATGCGCTCGACGCGGAAATCGACTTCGCCCTCGCGGGTGTATTTGACCGCGTTGTTGAGGACGTTGGTGACGACTTGCCGGATGCGCACGTCGTCGCCGAACACGAAGCGCGGCACCTCCGGCGCGATGCTCGCAGTGAAGCGCAACCCCTTGGCGTTGGCGGCGAAGCGGGTGACCGAGCACGCGGAGTCGAACAGCGTCAGCAAATCGAAATGCACCGGCGTCAGTTCCAGCTTGCCGGCCTCGATTTTGGAGAAGTCGAGCACGCCGTTGATGATGTGCAGCAGCGAGTGCGACATGTTGCGGATGTCGGCGACGAATTCGCGCTGCGTCTCGTCGAGGTTGTCGGTGCGCATCAAATCGGCCATGCCGATGATGGCGTTCATCGGCGTACGAATCTCGTGGCTCATGGTGGCGAGGAAGGCGCTTTTCGATTCCGACGCCACCCGCGCCGCGCGCGTTTGCACTTCCAGTTCGCGCGAACGCGCCTCGGCCTCGCGCCGTCGCTTCTCCGCCGCGCGCATGGCGCTCACGTCGCGCATGAAGCTCGTCACCCGGAAGCCGTTCTTCCAGCGCACGCGCACCAGCGTCACCTCGGTGAGAAATTCGCGCGCGCCGTCGGCCTTGCGGTGTAGCCATTCGAAACGATGCTGGCCGCCGTGCTCGAAGGCGATGCGGATGTGGGCGTAAATCTGGTCGGCGCTCTTGACCCCGTTGGGTTGGAACTCCGGCGACAACTCGAAGAAGCGGCGTTGATATTCCTCTTTCGAGGACAGCCCGAACATCACCAGACATTCATGGTTGCAGTCGATGACTTGCAGGTTTTCGTCGAAGAAGGCGCAACCGAGCGGCAGCGTGTCGAGCATCAGTTGCGCGCGCTCGTCGGCTTCGCGCGTCTGCGCCAGACGGGCTAGCGACGGACGCAGGTCGCGCGCGTAACGGACGATGCCGAACTGCTCGCCCCACGCGACGCGCACCAGCGTCATTTCGGCGGGCAGCGGCTCGTTCGCGGTCGTGCGGTACATCCACTGGCATTGCTCGCGACCGCTCGCCATCGCCCGTTGGTTGAGTTCGCGCAGCTTGTCGAAACTGGAGGCGCCGTCGGGCTGGAATCTGGGCATCAACTCGAAACAGCGCGCGAAGAATTCCTCGCGCGAGGCGAGGTCGAACATCGCCAGCGCCTCGCGGTTGCAATCGAGCGGATGCAGTTTTTCGTCCCACAGCGAGCAGGCGAGCGGGGTCGCGTCCAACATGGCGCGCGTGCGCTCGTCGACTTCCAGTCGGCTGCGCACGCCGAGCAAATCGACCAGCTTGCCGCCGTGGGCGGCGGGCAGGCGCAGCGGGTGAGAGTCGCGTGAATCCAGCGTTTCCGGATTTTGCATGTTGGGCGACCGGGGCGTTTTGTCGATTGAAATCTACAATGACGCCCGCCGCGAAACTGTGCCGAAAAGCACGGCACGTTCGCGGTTGTCACTCGCCTTTACTTGAATTTGCGCCGTTTTTCCCGGTCGGGGCTATGCGGTTTCCGCGACGGCGTGGCGGCGAAATCGCGCTTGCCCTTGCGCGGCTTGCGTTCGCCGTCGTCGCGGCGCGGCGCGGTTTTGCGGAAGGGACGGTCGCGTTCCGGCAACGGTTCGTCGACGGCGAGCGGACGCAGGGCGAGAGCGCAGCGCCGCACCTGAATGCGGGCGAGGGCGGCGAGCAGGTCGGCGGGCATGTCGGCGGGCAGTTCGACGGTGGAGAAATCGTCGTAGAGATTTATCTGGCCGATGAACTTGCCTTCGATGCCGCCTTCGTTGGCGAGCGCGCCGACGATTTCCTTCGGGGTCACGCCGTGGTCGCGGCCAAGGGCGATGCGGTAGCGGCGCAGCTTGCCGTCGGCGAAGGCGCGGCGGCGGGCGAGGATTTCCTCGCGGTTGGGACGCGGGGCGCGCGGCGTGGTCAGGCCGGTGGTGAAGATTTCCTCGCGCGGCGGACGGCCTTCGCGCGGCGCGCTGGTCGCCACTTCCCAACCGTGACCGTCCTCGCCGATTTGCAGCGGGCGTTCGGCCTGCGCCAGAAACGCGAGCGCGGCGGCGACTTCGTGCGCCGAAAGGTCGTTCTCGTCGACGATTTGGTTTACCACGTCCATGAAGAAGCCGGCGTCCATTTCCGGGTCGGCGAGGGCGTCGACCACTTTCTGCTTGAACTGGCCGATGCGCAGCGTCGACACGTCCTCGCGGCTCGGCAGCGCGATGGGTTCGATGGGCTGGCGGGTGGCGCGCTCGATGGTCTTCAACATGCGGCGCTCGCGCGGGGCGACGAACAGAATCGCCGCGCCCTCGCGTCCGGCGCGGCCGGTGCGACCGATGCGGTGCACGTAGGCTTCGGTGTCGTAGGGGATGTCGTAGTTGATGACGTGGCTGACGCGCGGCACGTCGATGCCGCGCGCGGCGACGTCGGTGGCGACCACGATGTCGAGCGCGCCGGATTTCAGTTGTTCGATGACGCGCTCGCGCAATCCCTGCGTCATGTCGCCGTTCAAGGCGGCGGCGGCGTAACCGCGCGCGGCGAGCTTGTCGGCGAGTTGCTCGGTGCTCGATTTGGTGCGCACGAAAACCAGCGCCGCGTCGAGCGTTTCCTCGGCGTCGAGGATGCGGGTGAGGGCGTCGAGCTTGTCGACGCCGCGCACCAGCCAGTAACGCTGGCTGATTTTCGCCACCGTCGAGGTGGCGGCGCGAATGCGGATTTCTTCCGGCTCGCGCAGATGGCGACGCGCCACGGCGCGAATCGCTTCCGGCATGGTGGCGGAAAAGAGCGCCGTCTGGCGGCCTTCCGGCGTGTGTTCGAGTATCCACTCCACGTCGTCGATGAAACCCATGCGCAGCATTTCGTCGCCCTCGTCGAGCACGAGGGTAGAAAGCCCGTCGAGTTTGAGGCTGCCGCGTTCGAGGTGGTCCATCACCCGCCCCGGCGTGCCGACGATGACCTGCGGGCCGCGCGACAACTGGCGCAACTGCACCACCATGCTCTGGCCGCCGTAGATGGGCAGGACGTGGAAATTCTTCATGTGGTGGGCGTACTTGGCGAAGGCTTCGGCCACTTGCAGCGCCAGTTCGCGCGTGGGGGTGAGCACCAGCGCCTGCGGTCGCGCTTCGGCGACGTCGAGCCGCGCCAGCACCGGCAGCGCGAAGGCCGCCGTTTTGCCGGTGCCGGTTTGCGCCTCGCCCAGCACGTCGCGTCCGGCGAGCAGGAGCGGAATGCAGGCGGCCTGAATCGGCGAGGGGTTCTCGTAGCCGACTTCGGCCAGCGTCGAGAGCAGTTCGGCGGGCAGCCCCAAATCGGCGAAAGTGGCGGCGGGTGTTTCGGCGGGGGAGTTTTCTTTCTTCATATATGTATAAATAGACCGGAAAAAAACAAACGCGGCCTCAGGGCCGCGTTTTTTGCTGCGTTCGTGGAGTCTTTTACAGCGGGCGGATATTGGCCGCTTGCAGACCCTTGGGGCCGGACTTCACTTCGAATTCGACGCGTTGGTTTTCTTGCAGCGAACGAAAACCTTTCGATTGGATTTCGCTGAAATGGGCGAAAAGGTCTTCGCCGCCTTGTTCCGGGGTGATGAATCCGAAGCCCTTGGCGTCGTTGAACCATTTGACGGTACCGGTTTGAGTGCTCATTTGAGTTCCTGATGAATGTCGGTTTGAAAACGGGCAAACGCCCGTGGAGCCAGCTCGATCAAGAAACGTATCGAGTGAGTCCAACCAGACCGTTCGGAACGAACACTGAGGTACCACAGGGACAACGCTTGAATCGACTGCCGCGCCACGATACACGGTTTTCCGCAGGCGCGGTGTTTTTTCGTAGCGGCGCGCGCTTTAATTTTGCCGATTGCGGCACGCTCACCACACGAAAAACGCCAGCGCCCACATCGCGCTCATCGTCACCACCGGCAGGCAGAGAGCGAGGAAGGCGGCGAGGCGGCGCAGGATGCTTGCGCCGCAACGTCTGACCAACTCGAACGCCAGCCACAGCGAGCCGATGCCGCCCGCGGTGAGCAGGGTGGCGCGCGCGGCGGGCAACCACGGCAGCAGCAGATGTTCGCCGCGCAACTGCGTCGCCGTCGTCATGGTGAGTCCGAGCACGACGCTCGCCGCCGCCAGCGGCACGAGCGCGAAGGCGAAGCGTCGCCAGTCCGCCAGCGGTGACGAGGCGCGCACGAGCGCGGCGGCGACGAGCGGCCCGACCGCGAGCAGCGCCCCCAACGCCATGCCGCCGCCGACGGTGTAGGCGAGCACCACCAGCCCGTCGAGCCACGTAAACACGTCGTTGTTCTGCGGGTAGTGGGTGAGCAGCCACCACGGCGCACCGTCGCCGAGCAGCGCCAACAGGTCGTGTTCGACCAGCCAGTCGGCGAGCGCGAGCTTCAGTTGCAGGCACCACGGGCTGACCGTCCACTGAAAGGCCATGGTGGCGATGCCGAGCACGCCGAAAAGCAACGTCAGCGCGTCGCGGTGGCGCGGCTTCGCTGCGGGGGAGAGCGCCTCCGCGAACGGCGTGCGCGCCGCCAGCCGCACCGCGTCGCGCTGGCCGGCGCAGCGCGCGCAGGAATGGCAGTCCGAGGCGCTGGTCATGCGGCGCACGTCGACCAGCGGCGGGCAGTCGAACCGTTCCGGCGCGGCGCGGTCCCATGCGGCACGGTCGACGCGGTAATGCAGCGGCGCGATTTTGGCGAGCACGGCGAAAACGCCGGAAGCCGGACACAGGTAGTGGCACCACACCCGCTTGCCGCGTCCGAACGTGAATCCGACCACGATGGCGGCCAGCGTCGAGCCGCCGAGAATCAGCAGCGCCGCTTCGGCGTATTCATAGACGCTGATGAGTTGGCCGTAGACCGTGGTGGTGACGAAGGCGACGAACGGCCAGCCCGGCCACTTCAACCAGCGCGGCACGCCAAGCCCCAAACCGCGCCGGCTGGCGAGTTCGGAGAGAAAGCCTTCCGGGCAGAACAACCCGCACCAGACGCGCCCCAGCGACACGGTGGCGACCATCACCCCCGGCCACCACAAGCCCCAGAAAATGAAAGCGGCGAACAGGCGCAGGTCGTTCCATATATGCGCGTCGCTCGCGGTCGCCGGCACGAAGGCGGGGACGACGACGAGCGCGCCGTAGAACAGCACCACCGACCACTGCGTCGCCATCACCCAACCGCGATGTCGGCGTAGCCAAAGGCCGACGCCCGCCAGCGCCCGCGCCAGCCGTTCGCGCCACGACGCGGCGGGAACGGGGCAGGGGGCGGCGAGCGCCGCGCCGTCGGCGAGCGCCGGGTAAAAGTGGAGCGGCGACTCCATCCGCATGGCGTTCGGCTCAGGCGGTTGCAGGGGTATGAGCGCGAGCGCGCCGACTCAGCCAGACGAGCGGTGTCAGCGCCAGCAGCCAGTAGGCGAGCCACACCAGCAGGGTGGTGAGCGCCGGACGGGCGCGATAACCGGCGAAATCGGCGAGCGCGCGCCCGAAGCCGCCGCCGTCGTCGACGAGGGCGGAGGCGTCCCACACCGGGTCGACCAGCGCCGGCAGCCAGTCCATGCCGATGAGCCGGTCGCTCGCCGCCACCAACAGCGAGGAGGCGAGCACCAGCAGCAGCACGGAGGAGATTTTCAGCAGCGTGCCCAGACGCAACCGACCGAGGCTTTTCGCCGCCAGCCATGCGGTGAGAATCGCCGCCGCGAAACCGCCGACCGAACCGGCGGCGAGCGCCTGCATGTCGCCGCCCTGCGCGAGGCTGTAGAGAAAAATCACCGTCTCCGCGCCCTCGCGCGCCACCGCCAGCGCGGCGACCACCGCGATGCCCCATTGCCCGCCGGCCTCGGAGGCGCGTTCGATTCTGCCTTCCAAATCGGATTTGATTTCGCGACCGTGCACGCTCATCCAAATCACCATCTGGGTAATCAGCGCCGCCGCCACCGCCAGCGCCGCAATCTGGAAGATTTCCAGCGCCTCGCCGGTGAGTTCGTCCTGCGCGTGCAGCAACCCCCAACCGAGCGCGAAGGCCAGCGCCACGCCCGCGCCCACTCCGGCGAACAGGGCGCGCTTGCCCTTGCCGCCGGGGTCGTTGGCGGCAAGCCAAGCGTAGAGGATGCCGACAATCAGCAGGGCTTCGAGGCTTTCGCGCCAGACGACGAAAAACGCGTTGAGCATGGTTACGTTCCTTCGTTCATTGCGAGACGATGACGCCCTTGCCGATGTCGGGATGGAAGTCGTCGAAGAACGAATAACGCCCCGGCTTCAGCGGCGCGAACACCTGTTTGCGGGTGACGCCGGGGGCGAGCACGCTTTCCTTCCTCAATTCGAGGCTCTCGAACTCCGCCGCGTCGCTGCCGGCGTTGGTGATTTCGAGCCGGAAGCGGGTGTTGGCGGGCACCACGATGGTTTGCGGGTCGAGCTTGCCGGCGTTCATCGTCAGTTTGAAAGTCGGCATCTCGTCGGCGTGCGCCGAGAGCGCGACGAACATCAGCGCGCCGAGCACGAAAATGGAGGCAGTCAGCGCCTTCATGGGGCATCTCCGCTCAATACGAGACGTTGGCGCGCACGCCGACGATGGTCACGTTGTCGGCGTCCGGGTTGGCGCCGCCGCGTTTAATCCACTGCACGTCGGGCGAGAGCGAGAAGTTCGGCGTCAAGTGGATGCGGTAGTAGATTTCCGCCACCTTTTCCGCCCCGGAGGGTCGGAAGGTGAAATCCGGCGTGCCCGCTTCGTAACTGTCGGCGCTCAGATAACCCTCGCCGCCGTTGCGTTTGTAGGCCGAACTGGCGCGCAGCCACGCTCCGGCGACGCCGAGCGCGTCGCTGGCGCGGTTCCAATAGCCGCCGTTGATTTCGACGCCGAGCGTGGCGGCGCGGTCGAAGGGCAGCTTGCCCTTGACCAGATGGCCGTAGCGCCCGAACAGCTTGATGCCGTCGCCGAACTGTTGGTCGAACGACAGGCCGACGCCGGTGTGGCGCGAGCTGTAGGCGTCGTTGTAGAAACGCGGCACGTCGCGGCGCGACCACGCGTAGAGCCGGTAATTGCCGGCGCGACCGCCGAAGAATTTGAAGGTCTTTTCCGCCTGCGCAATCAGGAGCGGCGTGTCGCCGGTCTTCTGATAATTGGAGCCTTCGTCGCCGGAACCGAAAACGCCGAGCGACAGCCGCCACGGTTCGGCGCCGTCGCTCTCGTTCAGGTACGACACGATGGCGCCGGGCTGGAAGCCGTTCTCGTCCGCCCCGACTTCGCCGCCCACGTCGAGCAGCGGGTTGTGCACGAAAACGCCGTTCAGGAATTGCGTCGCCTCGTCGCCCGCCGCTTCGTTCTGGTCGAAGAAGCCGAAGATGTCCATCTTGCCGAGGGTGACTTCGACGCGATGCTTCTTGTTCTCGCCGAACGGAATGCCGGCTTGGTACCAAGCCTGACCGAGAATCGCCACCGAGTCGTTGGGGTTGGCGCCGCTGGCCGAGAAGGCGGCGGCGTTGGGCACGTTGAAGTGGCCGAGCATCCCCAACGGGTCGTTCAGCCCCTGTCCCTGCCCGATGCGCACGTGGCCAAACAGTTTCTGTTCGACGACGCCGACTTCCTCCAGCGGCACTTCCACCGTGAGGTCGGCGCGGTAATTGAGTTTGTCTTTGGGGCCATCGGCGCCGTGCGGCAGGCCGTTGGCGTGTTGCCAGACGGTGGTGAGCGCCGCTTCCACCGCGACGCCGTCGAGTTTTTCCGCCAGCGACGAAGGTTTCTTCATCGCCTGCACGTCCTGCTCGACCGCTTTCAGACGAGTGGTGATTTCCGGTTCGGCCTCGGAAATGCGCTCGGTGGAGAGGCTTTCCGCCTCCGCCGCTTTCTCCTTGCGCAGTTCCTGCACTTCCTTTTCGAGTTGTTCGAGCCGTTGCAGCAACTGCTGCACCGAAGGCGTTTGCGGCTCGGCGAAGGTCGGCGGCGCGGCGAGCGTCCCGGCGGCGACGAGCGCGGCGACGAGGATGCGATTGCGCAGCATGTCAGTAGCCTCCGCGCTTGCCGGTGCCGGCATAGGTGAATTCATAATCGACCGAGAACGCCTTGAACCACGGACGCACGCCGGTGGCGCGGTCGGTGTGGCGACCGAAATGCGCCTGCGGATTTTCCGACGGCGGCAATATCGTGTAGCGCACCTGATACTTGCCCGGCCCGTCGAGCTTCACGTTGTCGCCGTAGTGCGGCCCGTCGTTGGCGACCATCGGCATGAATTCGCCAGTGGTCTTGAACTGCCCGCCCGTCTTGCTGATTTCGTACTTGACGATGAGGTGCGGAATCCACGCCCCTTCCTCGAAGCCGTTGACGTTGCTGTCGAGGGCGTGGATGTCGGCCTCGATGTGGATGTCGGATTCCGCCGCGGCGCGCATCATGCCCGCCGGCTCCATCTCGATGGGTTGCAGATAGACGGCGGCGATTTCCATCCCGGCGCGGTGTTGCGGCGTGCCGATGGGATATTCGAGCGCCAACGCCGACGCGCCGGGCAGGGCGAACAGCGCGAGCGCGAGGGCGGAACGCTTGAGCAGGGGCTTGAAGGCGGACATGGGGTTCTCCTCGTGTGTATATAGAAACAATTCTCATTTTGTGATTGAGAATTGTTCCTGTCAACAAATGCTTTCTTAACGCTGGAGTCGCGCAATACGCGTTTGAATCAATCGAAACTGAGCGCCGCGTAGCACAGCGCCCCGACATCGATGAAGACGACGAGCAGCGCCAGCACTGTGACGCCGAAACCGTTGGGCGGAGACGGCGCGCCGTATTCGTTGGCGCCGACGCTGCCGCCCTTGCAATAGAGAAAGAGGCCGAATACGAGATAAACGAGGGAGGCGACCGCTTTGAGCCAGAACATGTCGGGCAGGAGGAGGTTAAGGCCGACGAGCGCCGCCGGGGTCAGGCACCACCACCCCGACAGATTGATGTCGTGCAGTCGCCGCACGGTGAGCGAGAGGAAGAACAGCGCCGCCGCAAAGCTGGCGAGCAGGGCGAGCAGATAGGCCGGTTTGCCGACGATGGCGGCGAGCACGGCGACGGCGACGACGGCGAGCGCCAGCGCCGCGTAGCCGACGCAGGCCCAGGCAAGGAAACGGACGCGACCGAGCCGACCGTCGAAACTGAGAATGTTCAGCGCGTCGTCGTGTTGCGCTGCTCTCGGGCGCGCCGCGACGGCGGCGCGTTCGGGCGGATGGGAGCGGAAGGCGCCGGGGAGTGCCTTTTCGGGTGCGTTCTTGTTTGGATTCCAGAAATCGTTCGGACTGTCCAACGGACTCACGTCACACGAAGCCGGCACGCCCGGCGCCGCCACCGCCGCGGCGAGCGGCGGCTGGTCGAGCGTCGGCTCCGCGACCAGCGTCAGCGCCGGGGTCGATGCCAGCAGTGAAGAAGGCTTCTTCGCTTTTTCGTCGGAAGGGATGGGATGAGGCGGCTCGTCCATGCACGGCATCCGTCGCCGCAATGTTTACGGCATGAAGGGGACGGATATTTTGCCGGGATACGAGCGCCCGTCATGCGAGGTTTGCCACGACGAGTTATGTTTATATGTTACTCATCGTGGCTGGCGACGCCTCAAACCCCCTGTTTGAGACTGGCGGCGATGAAATCGTCGAGGTCGCCGTCCAGCACCGCCTGGGTGTTGCCGACTTCGTGATTGGTGCGCAGATCCTTGATGCGGGATTGGTCGAGCACGTAGGAGCGAATCTGGTGCCCCCAGCCGATGTCGGATTTGGAATCTTCCAGCTTTTGCTGTTCGGCCTGACGTTTGCGCAACTCCAGTTCGTAGAGGCGGGCGCGCAGCATCTTCATCGCCTCGTCCTTGTTGCGGTGCTGCGAACGGTCGTTCTGGCACTGCACGACGGTGTTGGTCGGCAGGTGGGTGATGCGCACGGCGGAGTCGGTCTTGTTGATGTGCTGGCCGCCGGCGCCGGAGGAGCGGTAGGTGTCGATGCGCAGGTCGGCGGGGTTGATGTCGATTTCGATCGAATCGTCGACTTCCGGGTAGACGAACACCGAACTGAAACTGGTGTGGCGGCGCGCGTTGGAGTCGAACGGCGACTTGCGCACCAGACGGTGGATGCCGGTTTCGGTGCGCAGGTGGCCGTAGGCGTGGTCGCCGCTCACCTTGATCGTGCAGTTCTTGATGCCGGCGACTTCGCCCTCGCTTTCTTCGAGCAGTTCGACCGCGAAGCCTTTCTTTTCGGCGTAGCGCAGATACATGCGCTCCAGCATTCCGGCCCAGTCCTGCGCCTCGGTGCCGCCGGCGCCGGACTGGATTTCGACGAAGCAGTTGGCCGGATCCATCGGGTGCGAGAACATGCGGCGGAATTCGAGCTTCTCCACCGTCGCCGCCAACTCGTCGAGATCGCCCTCGACGGCGACGAAGGTGTCGTCGTCGGACTCGGCAGCGGCCAGATCGAACAATTCCTTGAGGTTTTTCGCGTCGTTGGCGACCGCTTTCAGGGTGTCGACGACGTCTTCCAGTTGGCGCTTCTCGCGTCCCAGTTCCTGCGCCCGCGCCGCGTCGTTCCAGACGGCGGGGTCTTCGAGGGCGCGATTGACTTCTTCGAGTTTTACCGCTTTGGCGTCGTAGTCAAAGATACCTCCGCAACTCGCGCGCACGGGCGGCGAGGTCGGCGAGGCGTTCGGCGATGGCGTTCTGGCGTTCTGCTTCCATGAAAAAACTCCGTTCAATGCTGGCGAAAGCCGCGCATTTTAGACTCACTCACTCCGACAGTGGAGCCGGAAAGGGGTTGGCGGCGATTCAGGCGTAAATATCAAAGGATTGCCCGGCAGTCGGCGACAGACTGTTTTCGATTGCCTGCCCGAAAGCCTCCCCACGCCCGCTGGCGTCGCCGCTGCCGCTGCTGCCGGCGCGACCGCCGTCATCCTCGCCGTCGCCGTTGGCCTTTTCCGCGTTGGCGCGGGCGATTTCGACGCGCGCTTCGGCGGCCATTTGCGAGGCTTCCGCCGCGACTCTGCGATCCTGCCCCGAAGGGTCGGCGGGCGCGAGCGCGGCGGCGCGGATTTGTTGGGCGCGTTGCAGCGTCTCTTCCGGCGTGCGGCCTTTCGAGGTGTCGATGCCGACTTCGCCCGCCACCGCGTATTTCTTCCCGTCGGGGCCGGTCTCGTAGGTATAGGTTGCGCCGTGCGTGATCATGCCGCCGCCCGCCGCCATGTGCGCGGCTTCGTGGGCGCGCACCTTGCGGTCGGTGGTTTTGAGCTTCTCGACGCGGCGAAGATCTTCTTCGGAGAGTTCTTCCGTCGCGCCAGCGGTGCTCTTCGTCGACGAATCGCCGCGCATCGAACTACCGTAGTTCGAGGCGCTGTGTAAGTCGTGGGCAAAGGAAGGAGAAACGGCGGAAATCATGT
>JAISSY010000027.1 GCA_031272995.1 Azoarcus sp. | reverse complement strand
TCGACTTCCTCGCGCTTGGTGCCGCGCAGCAGGATGCCGACGTTGTCGCCCGCTTGACCTTGGTCGAGCAGCTTCTTGAACATTTCGACGCCGGTGCAGGTGGTCTTTTGCGTCGGCTTGATGCCGACGATTTCGATTTCTTCGCCCACCTTGATGGCGCCGCGTTCGACACGACCCGTCACCACCGTGCCGCGACCCGAAATCGAGAACACGTCTTCGATCGGCAGCGGGAAGGGCTTGTCGAGCGCGCGCTGCGGCTCCGGAATGTAGCTGTCGAGCGCGTCGGCGAGCTTGAAAATCGACGGTTCGCCGATGTCGGAGGTGTCGCCTTCGAGCGCCTTCAAAGCCGAACCCTTGACGATGGGAATGTCGTCGCCGGGGAATTCGTACTTCGAGAGCAGTTCGCGCACTTCCATTTCGACCAGGTCGAGCAACTCTTGGTCGTCGACCATGTCGCACTTGTTCATGTACACGATGATGTACGGCACGCCCACCTGACGCGCAAGCAGGATGTGTTCGCGCGTTTGCGGCATCGGGCCGTCGGCGGCAGACACCACCAGAATGGCGCCGTCCATCTGCGCCGCGCCGGTAATCATGTTCTTGATGTAGTCGGCGTGTCCGGGGCAGTCGACGTGCGCGTAGTGACGGTTGGCCGTCTCGTATTCGACGTGCGCGGTGTTGATCGTGATGCCGCGCGCCTTTTCTTCCGGCGCCGCGTCGATTTGGTCGTAAGCCTTCGCCTCGCCGCCGAACTTCCTCGACAGCACCAGCGTGATCGCCGCGGTCAGCGTGGTCTTGCCGTGGTCGACGTGACCGATCGTTCCGACGTTCACGTGCGGCTTCGTGCGTTCGAACTTTCCTTTAGCCATTGTGAGTCCCTCGTTTCAGGTTCGTTGCTTCGTTGTTACTTGCGATTGGTGATGACGGCCTCGGCCACGCTCTTGGGCGCCTCGGTGTAGTGCTTGAACTCCATCGAGTAGGTGGCGCGCCCCTGAGTGAGCGAACGCAGTTGCGTCGCGTAGCCGAACATTTCGGCCAGCGGCACTTCGGCCTTGATTTCCTTCATGCCGCCGGGCAAATCGTCCATGCCTTGCACGATGCCGCGCCGGCCGGAGAGGTCGCCCATGACGTTGCCCATGTATTCTTCGGGCGTTTCGACCGCCACGGCCATCATCGGTTCGAGCAGAACCGGGTTGGCCTTGCGCATCGCGTCCTTGAAAGCCATCGAGGCGGCCATCTTGAAGGCGTTTTCGTTCGAGTCGACGTCGTGGTAGGAGCCGTCGAACAGCGTCACCTTGACGTCGACCACCGGAAAGCCCGCCAGCACACCGTTGGGCAGCGTTTCCTGCAAGCCCTTGTCGACCGCCGGAATGTACTCGCGCGGCACCACGCCGCCCTTGATGGCGTCGATGAATTCGTAGCCCTTGCCGGCTTCGTTCGGCTCCAGCTTGATCCAGACGTGGCCGTACTGGCCGCGACCGCCGGATTGCTTGACGAACTTGCCTTCCTGCTCGACCGCCTTGCGGATGGCTTCGCGGTACGCCACTTGCGGCGCGCCGACGTTGGCTTCGACGTTGAATTCGCGCCTCATGCGGTCGACGATGATTTCGAGGTGCAACTCGCCCATGCCGGAGATGATGGTCTGCCCGGATTCCTCGTCGGTGCGGACGCGGAAGGACGGGTCTTCGGCGGCCAGCCGCGAGAGCGCGATGCCCATCTTTTCTTGGTCGCTCTTGGTCTTCGGCTCGACGGCGACGTGAATCACCGGGTCGGGGAAGATCATGCGTTCGAGGATGACCGGCGCCGCCGGGTCGCACAGGGTTTCCCCGGTGGTGACTTCCTTCATGCCGACGCAGGCGGCGATGTCGCCGGCGAACACTTCCTTGATTTCGGCGCGTTCGTTGGCGTGCATCTGCAGGATGCGGCCGATGCGTTCCTTCTTGTTCTTGACCGAGTTGAGCACGGTTTCGCCGGAGTTGAGCACGCCGGAATAGACGCGCACGAAGGTGAGCTGGCCGACGAAGGGGTCGGTCATCAGCTTGAACGCCAGCGCGGAGAATTTTTCCGTGTCGCTCGCCTTGCGCTCGACTTCGCGGTCGCGGTCGTCGACGCCCTGCACGGGCGGAATGTCGACCGGCGAGGGCAGGAACTCGATGACCGCGTCGAGCATCCGTTGCACGCCCTTGTTCTTGAAGGCGCTGCCACAGAGCATCGGCTGGATTTCGCACGCGATGGTGCGCAGACGCAGGCCTTCCTTGATCTTGTCTTCGGCCAAATCGCCGGATTCGAGGTACTCGTTCATGAGTTCCTCGTTGGCCTCGGCGGCGGCTTCGATCATCTTCTCGCGCCACTCCTTGGCGGACTCGACCAAGTCGGCGGGAACGTCGCGGTAATCGAACTTCATGCCCTGCGAGGCTTCGTCCCAAACAATCGCCTTCATCTTGATGAGGTCGACCACGCCGACGAATTTGTCCTCGGCGCCGATGGGGATGACGATGGGCACCGGATTCGCTTTCAGGCGCGTCTTCATCTGGTCGACGACCTTGAAGAAGTTGGCGCCGGAGCGGTCCATCTTGTTTACGAAGGCCAGACGCGGCACCTTGTACTTGGTGGCCTGCCGCCAGACGGTTTCCGACTGCGGCTGCACGCCGCCCACGGCGCAGTAGACCATGCAAGCGCCGTCGAGCACGCGCATCGAACGCTCGACTTCGATGGTGAAGTCGACGTGTCCCGGGGTGTCGATGATGTTGAGCCGGTGTTCGGGGAAGTTCAGATCCATCCCCTTCCAGAAGCACGTGGTCGCCGCCGACGTAATGGTGATGCCGCGCTCCTGCTCCTGCGCCATCCAGTCCATGGTGGCCGCGCCATCGTGCACTTCACCGATTTTGTGATTCACGCCGGTGTAGAACAGGATGCGCTCGGTCGCCGTCGTCTTGCCGGCGTCGATGTGAGCAGAGATGCCAATGTTGCGGTATCGCTCGATAGGAGTCTTGCGGGCCACGATATCTATCCTTGCCTTCGCTGTTGAAGCGTCTTAAAAACAATCGAGCCCTTCGCAGGGCTCGACTCGCTTCTGACCGATACGATCAGAAGCGGTAATGGGAGAATGCCTTGTTGGCCTCGGCCATACGGTGCACTTCGTCCCGTTTCTTCATTGCCGCGCCGCGACCTTCGGCGGCTTCCAGCAGTTCGCCGGCCAAGCGTTGCGCCATCGACTTCTCGGAGCGTTTGCGCGCGGCTTCGCGCAGCCAGCGCATCGACAGCGCCATGCGGCGCGACGGACGCACTTCCACCGGCACCTGATAGTTGGCGCCGCCGACGCGGCGGCTTTTCACTTCCACCACCGGCTTGACGTTGGCGACTGCGGTGGAGAACACCTCCAGCGGCTCCTTGCCGGCCTTGTTGGCGATGTGATCGAAAGCGCCATAGACGATGCGTTCGGCCACCGACTTCTTGCCCGACTGCATGATGACGTTGATGAATTTGGAGACATCCTGCGAAGCGAATTTCGGATCGGGCAGGATTTCACGTTTCGGAACTTCACGACGACGCGGCATGACAACCTCTCAATTAAGCCTGCTTGGGACGCTTGGCGCCATACTTGGAGCGCGACTGCTTGCGATCCTTGACCCCTTGCAGGTCGAGAGAACCGCGAACGATGTGGTAGCGCACACCCGGCAAGTCCTTCACCCGGCCACCGCGAATGAGCACTACCGAGTGCTCCTGCAGGTTGTGGCCTTCGCCGCCGATGTAGGAGATGACCTCGAACCCGTTGGTCAGGCGCACCTTGGCGACCTTACGCAGGGCGGAGTTCGGCTTCTTCGGCGTGGTGGTGTAGACGCGCGTGCAGACGCCGCGCTTCTGCGGGCAGGCATCGAGCGCCGGCACCTTGCTCTTGGTCACTTCCACCTGACGGGGCTTGCGAACGAGCTGATTGATTGTTGGCATGGCAAAAGAATTCCCAAAAAACCGAGGCAGCCCACCACGGGCCGCCTCGGCGTTGATTCCAGCTTGCGGCCTTTATCTTCGGGTCGGGCCACAAAAGAGGGCGGATGGTATACCGGGTTCGGAGCCGGAGTCAACGGCGTTTGTCGGGGTTTTGTGGGGATAATAAAGGGGTTGCGTAACCGTACACGTTCGAGGACGACTACATGCCAACTCTCACCTTCTCCCTCGCCCAACTCGATTTCACCATCGGCGACTTCTCCGGCAATGTGGCGCTTATGGCCGACGCCGCCCGGAAGGCCGCCGCCGAGGGCGCGCAACTCGTCGTCTTCTCCGAACTCGCCCTCACCGCCTACGCTCCCGGCGACCTGCTCGACGAACCGGATTTTCTTGCCCGTCTCGACGACGCGCTGGAAAAACTCCTCGCCGCCAGCCGCGTCACGCCCGGTCTGGCATGGGTCGTCGGCACGCCGCTCAAGCGCACCGCCCCCGGCAAGGCGCTCGCCAACGGCCTGCTGGTGGTCAGGGACGGGCGCGTCGCGCTCGCCTACGCCAAGCAACTGCTGCCCACTTACAACGTTTTCGACGAGCGGCGCTATTTCGAGCCGGGGCCGGACGTGGCCGCGACGCTGGAAATCGGCGACACGAAAGTGGGCTTTCTCATCTGCGAGGACGCGTGGAACGACGAGGGCAAGGATTACCCGCTCAACCCGCTCGACCGTCTGGCGGCGGAGCAGCCCGATATCGTCGTCACCATCAACGGCAGCCCGTCGAACATCGGCAAACGCGAGCAGCGCCACGCCCTTTTCGCCGCCGCGAGCCGCAATCACGGCCTGCCCATCGTCTACGTGAATCAGGTCGGCGGCCACGACCAACTGATTTTCGACGGCGCTTCCTTCGTCGCCACTCCCGTCGGCGGCGTGGTTTTCGAGGCGGAGCGTTTCGAGGAAGAAGTCGCCACCCTTCGATTCCACGACGGCGAATTCCTTTCCGCCAGCGGTCGCGCCCTGCCGGCGGTGCCCGCTTCCGGCCTGCCAGTGATGGAGTTCTATCGCCGTCAAATCATGCTCGGACTCTCCGATTACGCGCGCCGTTGCGGTTTCAAAAAAGTGGTGGTCGGCTCCTCCGGCGGCATCGACAGCGCGCTGACGCTGGCGCTGGCCGCCGAAGCCTTGGGGCCTGAGAACATCGTCGCCGTCACCATGCCGTCGCGCTTCTCCAGCATCGGCAGCGTCGGCGATTCGGCGGTGCTGGCGAGAAACCTCGGCATCGAGCTTTACGAACATCCAATCCGCGACCTCGTAGCCACTTACGAGAACGGCTTCAACGCCGCCTTCGGCGAGCCAATCAGGGGGCTGGCGCTGGAAAACCTGCAAGCCCGCGCCCGCGGCGTCATCCTTATGGAATACTCCAACCAGTACGGCGCGCTCCTGCTCACCACCGGCAACAAGAGCGAAATTTCCGTCGGCTACTGTACGCTCTACGGCGACACCAACGGCGGTTTGGGCCTCATCGGCGACCTCTACAAAACGGAAGTTTTCGCCCTCTCGCGCCACGTCAACAACGTCGCCGGGCGCGAGCTGATTCCGCTCGCCATCATCGACAAACCGCCCTCCGCCGAACTCGCCCCCGACCAGAAAGACACCGACAGCCTGCCGCCCTACCCGGTGCTGGACACGATTCTGAAAATCCTCATCGAAGGCGAGCGCCTCTCCACTGATGAGCGCGATTCCGTCCACGCCGACTACGCCCGCCTCGCCGCCACCGCGGACGGCGCCACCCTCATCGCCCGCGTCCGCCGCATGATTTGGAAAAACGAATACAAACGCCGGCAAGCCCCGCCCATCCTGCGCCTGCGCCCACGAGCGTTCGGCAGCGGGCGGCAAATGCCGATTGCGGCGAAATATGAATAGCGGCGCGCCCACCATGCCCTACCTGCAAAGCCTCCTCGGCATCGTTTTCACCGTCGCGCTCGTCTGGCTGATGAGCGAGAACCGGCGCGCGGTCACGCCGCGGCTGGTGTTGGGCGGGCTGGCGTTTCAGTTCGCGTTGGCGGCGTTGTTGCTGAAATTGCCGTGGATTGCGGCGCAGGCGGGGACGCTCAACAATCTCGTGACCGCGCTGGAAGAAGCGACGCTGGCGGGCACATCCTTCGTTTTCGGCTACGTCGGCGGCGGGCCGGCGCCGTTCGAGGTGACGAACGCCAACGCGATGGTCATTTTCGCCTTCCGCGGTCTGATGCTCATCCCGGTGCTGGCGGCGCTCTCGGCGCTGCTGTTCCATTGGGGCGTGCTGCCGTTCATCGTGCGCTGCTTCTCGCGCCTGCTGCAATGGCTGTTCGGCATCGACGGCGTGCTCGGCTTCGGCGTCGCCGCCAACGTGTTCATGGGCATGGTCGAGTCGCCGCTGGTGATTCGCCATTATCTGCGCGACATGCCGCGCGCCGATTTCTTCGCCCTGATGGTGGCGGGAATGTCGACCATCGCCGGCACCGTGTTCGTGCTCTACGCCACCATTCTCAGGCCGGTGTTCGGCGTCGACGCGACGCTGCATCTGCTCACCGCCTCGCTCATCAGTTGCCCGGCGGCCATCATGCTGGCGCGCATCGCCGTGCCCGCCGCGAGCAAATCCGCCGCCAACGATGCGGTCGTGCCGGAGAAGCTCTATCAGGGCAGTCTCGACGCCATCGCCACCGGCACCATGGAAGGGATGCGGCTTTTCCTCAACGTCGTTTTCATACTGGTCGTCGTCGTCGCGCTCGTGCATCTGGGCAACGCCGCCCTCGGCCTGCTGCCGAACGTGGGCGACGCGCCGCTGACGCTGCAACGCCTGCTCGGCTGGATTTTCACGCCGCTGGCGTGGCTGCTCGGCATCCCGTGGAGCGAATGCGCCCACGCCGGCAGCCTGCTCGGCACCAAGCTGGTGCTGAACGAACTCGTCGCCTATCTGGATTTCAGCGCCCTGCCGCCGGAGACTTTCGCGCTGCGCTCGCGGGTCATCGTCACCTACGCCCTGTGCGGCTTTGCCAATCTCGGCAGCCTCGGCATCATGATTGCCGGCCTGAACACCCTCGTCCCCGAACGCCGCGACGAGGTGTTCGCGCTTGGCGGCAAAGCGGTGTTGCTCGGCTTTCTTGCCGCCTGCATGACGGGGGCGGTGGCGGGTTTTCTGTATTGAGGAACGATATGTCGCCAACTTACGCCGCCGCCGTGCTCATCGGTCGCTTCCAGCCCTTCCACGACGGCCACGCCGCCCTGCTGCACGCCGCGCTGGCGCAGGCGGAACGGGCGGTCGTCGTCCTCGGCTCCGCCTTCCGCGCCCGTAACGCACGCAATCCCTTCACTTGGCAGGAGCGCGCCGAAATGATTGCCGCCAGTCTCACGCCTGAGGAAGCGCGCCGCGTGCTGTTCGTGCCCATCCGCGACTATTACGACGACGCGCGCTGGTCGAAAGCGGTCGACCTTGGCGTGCGCGCGGCGCTGGCGCAGGCGGGCGTTGACGCGGCGCGTCCGGCGCTCATCGGCTACCGCAAGGACGAATCGACCTACTACCTCGCCCTTTTCCCGCAATGGTCGTTCATCGCCTCGGAAAAACAGGGCGACATCGACGCCACCGCCGTGCGCCGCCTCTACTTCTCAGGTGACGCCACCGCATGGGCGACGCTGAAAACCCTCGTGCCGGAAGCCATTGCCACTTTCCTCGAACGCTGGAAGACGCTCCCCGCCTACGCCGCGATGCGGGAAGAACACGCCGCCATCGACGCCTACAAAAAGGAATGGGGCAGCGGACCCTTCGTCACTCTCGACGCGGTGGTAACGGCGGCGGCTCACGTCCTCCTGGTGCGGCGCGGTCGCACGCCCGGCAAAGGCACGTGGGCCGTGCCCGGCGGCTTTCTCGAAGGCCGCGAACGCCTGTTGCAAGGCGCCATCCGCGAATTGAAGGAAGAAACCGGCATCGCCGTCCCCGACGCCGACTTAATCGCCGCCCTGCGCGAAGTCGCCGTCTTCGACCACCCCGACCGTAGCCAGCGCGGTCGCATCATTACCCACGCGCACTGGTTCGACCTGCCGCCGCAAACGCTCCCCGCCGTCGCTGGCGACGACGACGCCGCCGAGGCGAAATGGTTTCCCATCGCCGCGCTGGCGGGGATGGAGGAAGAAATGTTCGAGGACCATTTTGCAATCCTGAACAGGTTTCTGGGGATGGGGTGGTCGTAGGGACGAACAATCGTTCGCCCCCACGCCACATTGATTATTTCCCCGCCGAATTGCGAATCAAATAATCGAACGCCGACAGGCTCGCCTTGGCGCCTTCGCCCATGGCGATGATGATTTGCTTGTACGGCACCGTGGTGCAGTCGCCGGCGGCGAAGATGCCCGGCACGGAGGTCTGGCCGCGCACGTCGATGACGATTTCGCCGGATTTGGTCACTTCCACCGTTTCCTTGACGAAATCGGTGTTCGGCAACAGGCCGATTTGCACGAAGATGCCTTCGAGGTCGATGCGGCGCGTCTCGCCGCTGGCGCGGTCTTTGTAGACGAGGCCGTTGACCGTGTCCGTGCCGGTGACTTCCGTCGTCTGCGCCTGTTTGATGACGGTGACGTTGGGCAGCGAGCCGAGCTTTTGTTGCAGCACCGCGTCGGCGCGTAGCTGTTCGCCGTATTCGAGCAGAGTGACGTGCGCCACCACACCCGCGAGGTCGATGGCCGCTTCGACGCCGGAGTTGCCGCCGCCGACGACCGCGACGCGCTTGCCCTTGAACAGCGGGCCGTCGCAGTGCGGGCAGTAGGCGACGCCCTTGGCGCGGAATTCCTTTTCGCCGGGCACGTTCATCTCGCGCCATTTTGCGCCGGTGGCGAGGATGACCGCCTTCGCCTTGAGCACGCCGCCGTTTTCCAACTGCACTTCGGCGAGTTTCCCCGCCGCGGCGGGAACGATGCGCGCCACTTTTTGCAGGCTCATCACGTCGACGCCGTATTGGCGCACGTGTTCTTCGAGCGCGGCGGCGAGCTTCGGCCCTTCGGTTTCCTTGACCGAGATGAAGTTTTCGATGGCGAGCGTATCGAGCACCTGCCCGCCGAAACGCTCGGCGACGACGCCTGTGCGGATGCCCTTGCGCGCGGCGTAGATGGCCGCCGCCGAACCGGCGGGGCCGGCGCCGACCACGAGCACGTCGAACGGCTCCTTGGCGGAGAGTTTTTTGGCGTCGCGCGCAGCAGCGCCGGTATCGACCTTGGCGAGAATTTCGCCCAGTTCCATGCGCCCCTGGTCGAACGGCTGACCGTTCAGGAACACGGTGGGCACGGCCATGATTTGCCGCTTTTCCACCTCGTCCTGAAAGAGCGCGCCGTCGATCATCGTGTGGGTGATGCCGGGGTTCAGCACCGCCATCAGGTTCAGCGCCTGCACCACGTCCGGGCAGTTGTGGCAGGAGAGCGAGACGTAGGTCTCGAAATGGAATTCGCCTTCCAGCGCGCGGATTTGCGCGATGGTGTCCGCCTCCGCCTTGGGCGGATGGCCGCCGGTTTGCAGCAGCGCCAGAATCAGCGAAGTGAATTCGTGGCCGAGCGGCAGCCCGGCGAAATGGATGCGCGGCGCTTCGCCGACACGGGCAACGGCGAACGACGGGCGACGGGCGTAGTCGCCGTCGTCGCGCACGCTCACCTTGTCGGAGAGGTCGGCGATTTCGTGCACCAGTTCGCGCAGCTCACGCGACTTCTCGCCGTCGTCGAGCGACGCCACCAGTTCGATGGGTTGGGTGATTTTTTCCAGATAGGCTTTCAACTGGCCCTTGATGTTGTCGTCGAGCATGTGAAGCTCCTTGCAATATGTGGTGTCGGAAAGCGCGGAAAACAGGTGCGGATAAAAAAACAGCCGGCGCGGGGGCCGGCTGTTTCGCGGACGGCCCGGTCAGATCTTGCCAACCAGATCGATGGAGGGCGCCAGCGTCTTGTCGCCTTCCTTCCACTTGGCCGGGCACACTTCGTTCGGGTGCGCGGCCACGTACTGCGCCGCCTTCACCTTGCGCAGCAGTTCGGTGGCGCTGCGGCCGATGTTGCCGGCGTTGATTTCGATGATCTGAATCTTGCCGCTGGGGTCGACCACGAAGGTGCCGCGTTCGTCCAGACCGGCTTCTTCGATATAGACGCCGAAGTTCTTGCTGATGACGTGCGTCGGGTCGCCGAGCATCACGTATTCGATCTTTTTGATCGTGTCGGAGGTGTCGTGCCACGCCTTGTGGGTGAAGTGGGTGTCGGTGGACACCGAGTAGATTTCCACGCCCAGTTTCTTGAATTCGGCGTAGTTGTCGGCCAGATCGCCCAGTTCGGTCGGGCAGACGAAGGTGAAGTCGGCGGGGTAGAAGAAGAACACCGCCCATTTGCCCTTGATGGTGGCGTCGGTGACTTCGAAGAACTTGCCGTTCTGGAAAGCTTGAACCTTGAAGGGGAGAACTTGCGTGTTGATGAGAGTCGTGTTCATGCGTGTGGCTCCTTGAGGTGTGTGTGGTCGGCAGTGCCGAGAGCTGCAATGACACGCCGCTAGCGCGACGATGGTTGAATCATAGACCCCGAAATGGGGACTATGCCAATTGTGGTTGGGAATATGTTCGATTGAGACAAACTATCGCGAACAGTTCATCTATAATAAAACAAAATAAAGCGTCGCTCACAAGCCCGTTTGTCCTTGCTTCGGCGCCATTTGTGAGTTATCTACGCCACAACGCATCCTTCGGGATGCAATAGAATGCCGCCGTCCGGCAAAACTCATCCGGGCAAGGCTTTGAATTCATCTTCGACCTTCCCTCGACGACGGAGATCACAGAACCCGCATGGTCACGCCGCCAAAGTGACAGAAAAGTGTTGAACGACCCACAAAGTAATAAAGCAGACGCCGGTTCTGCGCCGATCATCCCCAACGAAACCGGCACAGTGGCGCACCCCGCGCTCAACGAAGTTTCGCGCGCGAAGGAATCCGGTTGGAGCGCCCAGTATTGCCTGACGCTCCAAATCGTCGACACCGTCGCCATCGCCATTGCCATGGCGATTACCGTGTTCGCGTTCCTGCCCTCTCCTCCCTATCTTTCCGGCCTCAACGCCGTCATCTACTGGTCGTTCACGCCCATGTTGGCGTTGGTCTGGATCATCGCGCTGGGTTTCACCGGCTCGCGCGACCGCCGCATCATCGGCTCCGGACTCGACGAATACAGGCTCGTCATCAGCGCCAGCATCATTTTCTTCGCCGGACTGGCAATCAGTTCCTACTGGTTCTTCATCCCGCTGGCGCGCACGCTGTTCGTCGTCACGCTTCCTCTGGGAGTGTTTTTGCTATTGCTCGGCCGCTGGGCGATGCGCGGATTTCTCACCCGGCGGCGGCTGCTTGGCCGCGCCAAAACGCCGGCGCTGGTCATCGGCTTGCCCGAGGAAGTCGAACTGCTGCTGAAACGCCTGTCGTCCGACGTCGAAGCGTCCTACAAACCGGTCGGCGTCTGCTTCGTGGGCAACTCCGGCACGACGGAGACAGGCGGACTGCCAGTCGTCGACCCCGACGCCATCAAGGAAGCGGTGGCGACCGGGCAATACGGCGCGGTCATCATCACGGGCGGCATGTCGCACACCGAGGTGCGCGACCTTGCGTGGAATCTGGAGAATTACCCGGTCGATCTCATGTTCGCACCGAGCATGGTCGATTTCGCCGGCCCCCGCATCATGGTGAGTTCGGTGGCGGGTCTTTCCGTCGTACACGTCGATCTGCCCAAGTTCTCGGATTGGCGCACCTTCGTGAAAAGAGCCTTCGACATCGTGTTCTCCGCGCTGGCTCTCATCGTCCTTGCTCCCGTTTTTCTCGTCGTGGCCATCGTCATCAAGCTCGACGACAAAGGCCCGGTCTTCTTCCGTCAGGAGCGCATCGGCATCAAGGGCAAGCCTTTCGTCATCCACAAGTTTCGTTCGATGAAAGTCGACGCCGAACAGCAGGTGCAAAAACTCATCGCCGAGCAGGGCGGCACCGCGCTGCTGTTCAAGGTCAAGAACGACCCCCGCATCACTCGCGTCGGCGCCATCCTGCGCAAGTATTCGATCGACGAATTGCCGCAATTCTGGACGGTTCTGCTCGGCGGCATGAGCATCGTCGGGCCGCGCCCGCAAGTGGCGCGCGAGGTCGCCGAATACGCCGATATGCACTACCGTCGGCTGTTGGTCAAACCCGGCATCACGGGTCTATGGCAGATCAGCGGCCGCAACGACCTGACCGTCGACGAGAGCATCGCGCTCGATTTGCGCTACGTCGAAAACTGGTCTTTCGTCGGCGACCTGCTCATCATGCTGAAGACGGTGCGCGTCGTGCTCAAACGCGAGGGCGCGTACTGAAACGCTGGCGGCGTCAACCTTCTCACGCCCCGCGCAAATGCCTGCGCACCGACAGCGCCGCGCCCAGCCACCCCAGCGCGGCGGCGAAGCCGACGACGGCGGCGGATTGTTGCCAGTTGGGGCCCGTCAGGGCGATGACCGCGCCGTAGGTTTCGGCGACGCGGGCGACGGGTTCGGTGAGCACCACGACGCCGAGCCAGACCGCGCCGACGGCGATGAGTCCGCCCAGAATGCCTTGCAGGCTGCCGAACCAGTAGAACGGACGGCGGATGAAGCGGTTGGTGGCGCCGAGCAGGCGGCTAACCTCGATTTCGCTCGTCTGGGTGAGGATTTGCAGGCGGATGGTGTTGAAGGTGACGATGACCAGCGCCAGACCGAGCAACACTGCCAGCACCAGAAGCACGACGCGACCGAGTTCGAGCAGAGCGGAAAGGCGCTTGACCCACGCGGAATCGAGCCGCACGTGGGTGACGCCCGCCCAACCGCGCATCTTCGCGGTCAGGGCGTCGTAGACGCCGGGGTCGTCGCTTCTCAGGGTGACGACGAAGGCGTCGGGCAAGGGATTGGCGGCGAGTCCGCCCAACACGTCGCCCAAGCCGTTGCTTTCGAGTTGGCGCAGCGCCTCGTCGCGCGGAACGTAGCGGATGCTCGCCACCGCCGGTTCGGCTTTCAGCTTGTGCTGGATGTCCTCGGTTTGCGCGGCGACATCGGGCGTTTCGTCGAGGAAAAGGCTGATTTCCGGTGTGCCGGAAACGCCGCGCGCCAGCGACGCCACGTTGTCGAGCAGGATGTAGCCGCCCGCCGGCAGCGCGAGGGCGATGCCCATCACCAGGGCGGAGAGCAGCGTGCCGAACGGCTGTTCGCCCAGACGATGCAGGGCGCGCAGGAAGGAACGACCATGTAGATAGAGCCAGTTGCGCATCATTCCTCCATCAGCCTGCCGTGGGCGAGCGCGAGACGGCGCGGCGACCAGTGGCGGAAAAGCGCCACGTCGTGCGTCACCACCAGAACGGTGACGCCGGCGCTGTTGAACGAATTGAAAAGTTCGGCAATCTCGGCGGCGTAGGCGGGGTCGAGATGCGCGGTCGGTTCGTCGGCAATCAGAATCGAAGGGCGATTCACGAAGGCGCGGGCGATGGCGACGCGCTGTTGCTCGCCGCCCGACAGCCCGGAGGGGAATTCGCGCTCGCGTCCGTGCAGGCCGACGCGGTCGAGCGCCGCTTCCACCCGGCGTCCGGCGTCGCCGGGCGGATGACCGTTGATGATGAGCGGCAGCAGGATGTTGTCGTAAATCGTGCGGTCGAACAGCAGGCGGTTTTCCTGCAAAACGAGACCGATGTTGCGCCGCAGGTAGGGAATGGCGCGACGCGGCAGGCGGGAGACGTCCTGGTCGTTGAGCCACACCGAACCGGAGCTTGGCCGCTCCATGGCCGGAATGAGCTTCAACAGCGTGCTCTTGCCGGCGCCGGAGTGGCCGGAAATGATGACCAGCTCGCCGGTCTCGATTTTCAGACTCACCCCGTCGAGCGCCGTGTAGCCGCCCGGATAATGTTTGACGACGTTATCGAAAACAATCATGTCGGGTTGCCCACGTCGAAGAGCGCGTCGACGAATTCGCGCGCCCGGAAAGGTTGCAGGTCGTCGATGCCCTCGCCGACGCCGATGAAGCGCAGCGGTTTCGGGCACTGACGCGCGATGGCCGCCACCACGCCGCCCTTGGCGGTGCCGTCGAGCTTGGTGAGCACCAGCCCGGTGACGCCGACGGCGGCGTCGAACGCCTTCACTTGCGCGAGCGCGTTCTGGCCGATGTTGGCGTCGAGCACCAGCAGGACTTCGTGCGGGCCGGTCGGGTCGGCCTTGGCGATGACGCGGCGCACCTTGGCGATTTCTTCCATCAGATGCAACTGGGTGGGCAGGCGCCCCGCCGTGTCGGCCAGCACCACGTCGATGCCGCGGGCGCGGGCCGCGTTCACGGCGTCGAAAATCACCGCCGCCGCGTCCCCCCCTTCCTGCGCGATGACGGTGACGCCGTTGCGTTCGCCCCAGGTCTGCAACTGCTCGCGCGCCGCGGCGCGGAAGGTGTCGCCCGCCGCCAGCAGCACGCTCTTGCCCTGCGTCTGAAAATATTTCGCCAGCTTGCCGATGGAAGTGGTCTTGCCGGAGCCGTTCACCCCGGCGAGCATGACGATGAACGGCTTGTGGCCGGACACGTCCAGCCCCTGTTCGAGCGGCGCGACGATTTCCAGCAGGCCGTCGGCGAGCGTCTGCTGCAACTGGTCGGCGGTCTCCAGCTTTTCCTTCTTCCAGCGCGCGCGCAAGCGGTCGATGAGATGTTGCGTCACCTCGACGCCGCAATCGGCCATCAACAGCGTCGATTCGAGTTCTTCGAGCAAGTCCTCGTCGATTTTGCGCCGACCGAACAGGCTCGCCAGCCCGCCGCCCAGTTGTTGCCGGGTGCGCGACAGCCCCGCTTTCAGACGCTCGGTCCACGAGCGTTTGACGGGTTCGTCGCCGGAAGGCGCGGGAGAATTTTTCGTGAAACCAAACATGCGGAATCGTTGTCCAAGAGAACTTTCTGACGCCACGACGGCGACCAAGAGGCTATGATGCCGGACTCATCGCCGCGTGACAGAACGCGCGGATTTTAACAGAGAAGCGGGACGCCCCATGTTCTTCACTCCTTCCTCCATACGCCGCGGCCTGCTGCGCCTTGCGCTCGCCACCGCGGCGCTGGCGAGCGCCTTCACGGCGCAGGCCAATCCTTTCGAGACTTTTCTGCCCAACGGCATGAAGGTGGTGGTGCGCGAAGACCGCCGCGCCCCTTCGGTCGTGCATATGGTGTGGTACCGCAGCGGCTCCATCGACGAGCCGGTCGGCGTCACCGGAGTCGCGCACGTGCTCGAACACATGATGTTCAAGGGCACGAAGAAAGTCGGCCCCGGCGAATTCAACGCCCGCGTGGCGGCGGCGGGCGGACGCGACAACGCCTTCACCAGCCGCGATTACACCGCCTACTTCCAGCAGATTCCGCCCAACCAGCTTGGCGCGATGATGGCGCTCGAAGCCGACCGCATGAAAAACCTCGTGCTCTCCGACGACGCCTTCAAGCGCGAGATGGAAGTCATCAAGGAAGAACGCCGTCTGCGTACCGACGACCAACCGCGCGCGCTGGTGTTCGAGCAGCTTTCCGCCACCGCCTTTCAGGCACACCCCTATCACCACCCCATCATCGGCTGGATGACCGACCTCGACGCCATGGGTCCGCAGGACGCGCGCGACTGGTACAAGAACTGGTACGCGCCCAACAACGCCACGCTGGTGGTGGTGGGCGACGTCGACCACGACGAGGTGTTCCGCCTCGCGCTCAAGCATTACGGCGCGAACAAAGCCGTCAAGTTGCCAGCGCGGCGCATCAGCGTCGAACCAGCGCAACGCGGCACGCGCGCCGTCGTGGTGCGCGCCCCGGCGGAACTGCCCTATCTGGCGATGGCCTGGCGGGTGCCGCAACTCACGAATCCCGATAGCGACCGCGAAGCCTACGCCCTGCAAATGCTGGCCGAAGTGCTCGACGGCTACGACGGCGCGCGCCTCGACCGCCGCTTGGTGCGCGAGACACGCGTCGCGGTGTCGGCGGGCGCTTCCTACGACGCCGTCAATCGCGGCCCGGCGCTTTTCTATCTCGAAGGCGTGCCGGCGCCGGGGCAGAGCATCGAAAAGCTCGAAGCCGCGCTGCGCGCCGAATTGCAGCGCATCCGCGACGAAGGCGTCAGCGAGGCCGAGTTGAACCGGGTGAAAACGCAGGCGCTCGCCTCGCGCATCTATTCGCGCGACTCGCTGATGGGTCAGGCGATGGAAATCGGCCAGTTGGAGACCGCTGGCCTGTCCTGGCGCGACGACACGCGCCTGCTCGCCGGCCTGCGCGCCGTGACCGCCGAGGAAGTACAGGCGGTCGCGCGCCGCTATTTCGACGACGCGACGCTCTCCACCGCCCGCCTCGACCCGCTGCCCGCCGCCGCGCCTGCCGCGCCCGCCGCTCCCCAACCCTGACCGCGCCCAGAACACCGCCATGAGCCAATCCTTTTTCTCCACCCGCTTCGCCGCCCCGCTGTTCGCCGCCTTGGCGCTCGCCTGCGCCGGCAACGCGCAGGCCGTCCCCAAAATCGAGCAATGGACGGCGCCCACCGGGGCGCGCGTCTCCTTCGTCGCCAGCCACGAACTGCCGCTCATCGACATCCGCGTCGATTTCGCCGCCGGCGACGCTTACGACCCGCCCGGCAAACGCGGTTTGGCGACATTGACCAACGCCATGCTCGACAAGGGCGCCGGCGAACTCGACGAACAGGCGATTTCCGAACGCGGCGCCGATTTGGGCGCCATCCTCGGCGGCGGCTCGGATTCCGACCGCGCCAGCCTGACGCTGCGCACGCTCTCCTCGCCGCAGGAGCGCGACGCCGCCGTGACGCTCGCCGCCACCGTGCTCGCGCACCCCACTTTCCCCGCCGCCATCCTCGACCGCGAACGCACCCGCATGGCGGCGTCGTTGCGCGAGGCGCTCACCAAACCCGCGACGCTCGCCGTCCGCGCATTCAGAGCGACGGTCTATGCCGGCCACCCCTACGGCGTCAACATCGACGAAAACTCGCTCGCCGCCATCGGTCGCGATGACCTCGTCGCTTTCCACGCCCGCTATTTCAGCGCCCAAAACGCCTCCATCGCCATCGTCGGCGACATCGACCGCGTCACCGCCGAACGCATCGCCGTGCAACTGACGCAGGAATTGCCCGCCGGGGCCGAAATCGCGCCGCTGCCGCAGCCGACTCAACCCAAAGCGAGCGAGGAACGCATCGCCAACCCTTCAGCGCAGGCGCACATCCTCGTCGGCGAACCGGGCATGAGCCGCGACGACCCCGACTATTTCCCGCTACTGGTCGGCAACTACGTGCTCGGCGGCGGCGGTTTCACCTCGCGGCTGATGAACGAAGTGCGCGAAAAACGCGGACTCGTCTACGACGTGCACAGCTATTTCGACCCGCGCCGCGTCGCCGGCCCGTTCCAGATTGGCCTGCAAACCAAGGGCAGCCAGAGCGCGCAAGCCCTGCAAGTGGTGCGCGACACGCTGGCCGCTTTCGTTCGGGAAGGCCCGACCGAGAAGGAATTGCAGGCGGCGCGCGCCAATCTCGTGAACGGCTTCGGCCTGCGGCTGGATTCCAACGCCAAAATCATCGGCTACGTCTCGTTGATCGGCTTCTACGGCCTGCCGCTCGACTGGCTCGACCGCTATCCGCGCGCCGTCGCCGCCGTCAGCCGTGACGCGGTGCGCGACGCCTTCGCGCGCCGCGTCCATCCCGACAGCCTCGTCACCGTCATCGCCGGCGGCGACGGCGACCAAAGCGAGGCGACGGCGCAACCGTGAGCCGGGTGCGCATCGTCGGCGGCGCGTGGCGCTCGCGCCTCATCGAAGTCGTCGACGCCCCCGGCCTGCGCCCGACTCCCGACCGCGTGCGCGAAACGCTGTTCAACTGGCTCGGCCAGAGCCTCGACGGTCTCGCCTGTCTCGATTTGTTCGCCGGCACCGGCATCCTTGGCTTCGAAGCCGCCTCGCGCGGCGCGGCGAGCGTGACCCTCGTCGAGCGCGATGCGCGCGTTTTCGCCGCCCTGCGGCGCAATGCCGCGACGCTCGCGGCGCAGGTGGAGCTAGTGCGGGGCGATGCGGTAGAATTCCTGCCCTCCGCGTCGCGGCAGTTCGACGTGGTGTTCGTCGACCCGCCCTACCGGCAAGGACTGATCGAGCGCGTGCTTCCCCTGCTCGACCGCGTCACGCGCCCCGGCGCCCGGCTCTACGCCGAGGCCGAAGCGCCCATCGCCGCGCCGGAGGGTTGGCGAACCCTCAAGAATGGCCGCGCCGGACAGGTTCATTACCATCTTCTGGAGCGCAACGAAGCCTCATGACCGGCAAAGTCGCCGTCTATCCCGGCACCTTCGATCCCTTCACGCTCGGGCACGAGAGCATCGCGCGCCGCGCCGCCGCGCTGTTCGAGCGCGTCGTGGTGGGCGTGGCGGCGAGCCGGCGCGAAGCCATGTTCGCGCTCGACGAGCGCGTGGAGATTGCGGCGGAAGCCTTGCGGGACGCTCCCAACGTCGAAGTCGCCAAGTTCGACACTCTGCTCGTCGACTTCGTGCGGGCGCAGGGCGCTGCCGTCGTGGTGCGCGGCGTGCGCACGCTGGCCGATTTCGAGTACGAAGCCCGGATGGCGGCGATGAACCACAAGTTATTCCCTGATTTCGAAACGGTTTTCCTCACCCCGCGCGAGGAATACAGTTCGATTTCCGCCACCATCGTGCGCGAAATCGCCCGTCACGGCGGCGACGTAAGCGACTTCGTGCCGACGGCGGTGATTTCGCGTTTGCAACACAAGTTTTGATCCAAAAAAGGAAACGACAACATGTCCCTGATGATTACCGACGAATGCATCAACTGCGACGTCTGTGAACCCGAGTGCCCCAACGGCGCGATCTCCCAAGGCGACGAGGTCTACGTGATCGACTCGTCCAAATGCACCGAGTGCGTCGGCCATTTCGACGACCCCCAGTGCATTCAGGTCTGTCCGGTCGACTGTATTCTGAAAGACCCGGCGCACGAGGAATCGCCCGACCAACTGATGGCCAAGTTCAACAAGCTGAACCCGGCCTGACGCGGGTTTTCACGACGCAATGAAAAAGGCGAGTCCGCGGACTCGCCTTTTTTCGCCCCAAAACGAGACAACGCTCAGGCCACTACCGCCAGCCGGCGTTCACCCTTGTCGGCGGTGACCGCTTCTTCGAGCGCGCTGCGGATGCCTTCGCGCAACTCGGTCAGTTCGTCGATGAGCGTCGCGGTCGATTCCTCGGTTTGTTTCAATTCCTCGACGCGATTCTCCAGCGTGTCGGTGGCCTGATGGATGCGGCGAACGCTTTCCAGCCGTCGCTTCAACTGCAACTGGTATTCGCGCACCTGAATTTCGAGCGGCGCCATCACGGCGCGCAGCCATTGTTCGACTTCCTGATTGGCGGTTTCGAAGATGCGCCGCACCTGTACCGCCACGGTCTCGAAGAATTTCTTCATCAGCACGTGCTTTTCGGTGGTCATCAGCTTGAAGGTGCTGTTGAACTGCGAATTGCAGATGCTTTCCAGACGGGTCAGTTCGGTTTCGCAACGCCGGGTGGTGTAACGCTCCGGCGCGGCGAGCTTCAAACCGTGCTCGACGCTGAAACGCTTGTACATGATGTCGAGCATGCGATAAATCTCGGAGATGTCGGTTTCGGCCTTGGTGAGGTTGTCGCGCATGCGGGCGAAGTAATCCTTGGTCGCATCGCGCAGGCCGAGCGAAAACCGCGATTCGAGCATGGCGTCGCGCGTCTTGCGCGTTTCGGTGCGCAGGGTGTCCATGCCGACGTGCGACAGCAGTTTGTTGGACAGCCCGGTGAACACGGAGCGCACGGCGTAATACTTCTTCAAGCCCTGCTCGAACTCGTCTTTTTCGACGCGAATCTTGTACATCATGTACTCGACCACGCCGCGATTCTTGCCGTGCAGGCCGGTGAGTTCGCGTAGCTGCTCCTTGACGCTGTCCAGCCGCGCCTGCAGCATGACTTCGGTTTGGGTGAGCAGGTCGCGCGTTTCGGTGAGGGTGTTGTCGCGCACGATTTCCTGCTTGGCGGGAAGCAAATCTTCGGAAAGCGCCCGCTCCAACGCCAGCAGCCGACTTTTGTCGAGCAGCGCCTGATCGCCGTTGACCCGCGCCACCAAGCCTTTCTGGGCCGAAACCGGGAAGATGGCGCTCGGGTCGATTTCCAGCGTCTCGGCCACCGAACTGACTTGATGCTCGATTTCCGCCTCGATGCTGGCGTCGTCGCGCAGACCGTCCCACATGCCGTCGATTTTGTTGAGCACCACCAGCCGGCCTTTTTCGCGCGTGCCGGCGTTGACGTAATCGCGCCACACCGTCATGTCGCTCAGGGTGACGCCGGTGTCGGCGGCGAGGATGAACAGCACCGCGTGCGCGTTGGGCAGCAGCGACAGGGTGAGTTCGGGTTCGGCGCCGATGGCGTTCAGCCCCGGCGTGTCGAGCACCACCAGCCCTTGTTCGAGCAGGGGATGCGGAAACTGGATGACGGCGTGGCGCCATTTCGGCACTTCCACGGTGCCGTCGGCGGCGGGTTTGAGTCCGTCCTCGCCGTTGGGGTCGATTTTGAAACCGAGGCGTATGGCTTCTTCCTCCGCCACTCGCGTCACTTCGCCTACTCGCGCCAGCGCGCTCTGCAGCTTGGGCGCGGAATCGGTTTCCAGCGGCTCGACCGTCCAGCATTCCTCCAGCAACTTCAATTCGCTCACCGGCTCGGTGCGCACGCGGGTGTCGATGGGCAGCAGACGCAGTTCGGGCTTGGCGTCCGGCGTCCATTGCAGTTCGGTGGGGCACATCGTCGTGCGGCCGGCGCTCGACGGCAGGATGCGGCCGCCGTGGGCGGAGAAGAAAATCGCGTTGATGAGCTCGGATTTGCCGCGCGAGAACTCGGCGACGAAGGCAATCGTGAGCTTGTCGGCGCGCAGGCGCTCGATCAGGTACTGCAAACGCTGGTCGGATTGAGCGTCGCCCACGTCGTTGCGGTTCAACCAGTTGCGTAGACGCAACACCGCTTCGATCGTTTCGCCGCGCCAGCGGCTATAGGCGGAAAACTGTTCGGCCAAAGTCATTTCAATTCACCATCATTTTCAAGCGGCCAAAATTTCACGTGGCCTACTATCCGGGTCAAAAGTCTAGCGCTGAACGAAGTCACATGCCATCGTGGAAAGATGCCATCCCGTTCTTTCAGTCGTGCTTCTGACACACTGGACAAAAGAAACCCGAACGTCCTGCGCTCACTACTCGCGCAATGCGTGCGCCGCATACCCGGCAGGGCTCTCCTTCCCTGCCATAGACGAAGTAGCGTTGCTGAAAGTAGCCCGGTCGGCCGTCGCCGCCGACGAAATCCCGCAAGGTGCTGCCACCGGCGGCGATTGAATCGAGCAGAGTTGCTTTCAACTCGCGCGCCAACACATCGTAACACTTTGCGCCGATTCGGCCTGCGGGCGTCAATGGATGAATGCGGGCGCGGAACAGGCTCTCGGAGGCGTAGATGTTACCGATTCCGGCGACGCGGCGCGCGTCCATGAGGAAATGCTTGACCGGCGCGTGTACGCCCCGGCTCGCCCGGTACAGATACGCGCCGTCGAAGCCCTCCTCCAGCGGCTCCGGCCCGATGTCGGCGAGCAGCGGATGACTGCCGGCGGGCGCGGCGTGCCAGACCACCAGCCCGAAGCGGCGCGGGTCGCGCAGACGCAGGGCGCCTTCGTCGAAGCGGAATTCGACGTGGTCGTACGGCCCCGGCGGCTCGGAGGGCGCGGCGAAGCGCAGGCTGCCCGACATGCCAAGATGCACGACCAAACCGGCGATTGGCTCGAAATCGAACAACAGATATTTGCCGCGCCGCCCGACGCGGGTCAGCGCGCGTCCGGGCAATTCGGCGGCGAGGTCGTCCGGCACCGGCTGGCGCAGCCGCGCATCGCGCACCGTCACCGCGCGCAGGACTTGACCCTCGACGTGCGGACGAATGCCACGACAGGTGATTTCGACTTCGGGTAATTCGGGCATCGGCTTCCTTCGTCGCGCGCTCTTCGTGCCGGGGTGCAAACGCGCAGCATTTTCTTACTTGCCGCGAGGCGGGCAACATGCCTACCATGACAGACCGGACGCGGAACGTTCCGCCCGGCGCATCTTCCAAGCTGGATTCTGCCATGAAGCCTTCGTTCGTCCGTAACCTGCCGCTTTTCTTCGCCGTCGTTCTGGCGTTTGGTCTGACGCCCGCGCCACGCGCGCTCGCCGCCGACGTGCCCGCCGCCGCGCCGTCGTCGTCGGCGGACGAAGGCGACGAGGACAGCGAGGATTTCGACGCCGAAGACGACGGCGACGAGACCACGCTTTCGGCGCTAACGGCGGGCAAGGCGGCCAAAATCGACAAGCCGCCGGTGCAGCAACTGACGCAGGAGATGCTGTTCAATTTCCTCTACGCCGAAATCGCCGGCGCGCGCGGCCAGCCCAAAGTGGCGGCGCAAACCATGCTGGCGCTGGCGCGCAAGACGCGCGACCCGCGCATCGCCCGCCGCGCCGTGCAATTCGCCGCCGCGTCGCGGGAATCGCCGCTCATCACCGACGCCGCCAAACTGTGGTTCGAGACCGCCCCCAATTCCTCGCAGGCGCGCGAACTGGTGGACAACATCGCCAAGGGTCACGACGCCGTGTTAGGCAACGCGCAAGCCATCATCGCCCGCGCGCTGGCGAGTCGCCCCGAAAAGCTCGCCGGCAATCTGATGGGACTCAACGCCGCGCTCGCCAAGGCCGAGGACAAGGAATCGGTGCGCAAGGTCGTCTATCAATTGACCGAGCCTTATCTCGACAAGCCCGAAGCCCACTTCGCGCGCGCGCAGGCGTCCGCCATCGCCAAGCGTTCGATGGAAGCCATGGCCGCGCTCGACCGCGCCTTGAAGCTGCGCCCCGACTGGACGGTGGCGCTGATTGCCAAGGCGCAACTGCTCGCCGAAGCGGGCGCCAACGCGCAGGCCGACAAACTGCTGGAGGACGCGCTCAAACGCCACCCCGCCGACCGCGACCTCCGCCTCGCCTACGCGCGCGGTCTGATTGCCCAACAA
This sequence comes from Azoarcus sp., assembly GCA_031272995.1. GTDB lineage: Bacteria > Pseudomonadota > Gammaproteobacteria > Burkholderiales > Rhodocyclaceae > WRNU01. Next base: position 6,623 of record JAISSY010000027.1, on the reverse strand, counting down.
CGCTACGAGGAAGCGCGTAGGGAATTCAACACCCTGCTCGCCGCAGCCCCCGACGACCGCGAATTTCTCTACACCGTCGCCATGCTCTCGGCGGAGTTGAAAGACCCCGCCACCGCCGAGCCGCTGTTGAAGAAGGCGCTCGCCGCCGGCCACCCGCAGGCCGACGCCATCCGCATCCAGCTTGGCAAACTCGCCGAAGACCGTGGCCAGTACGCCGAAGCGCGCAAGTGGTACGACGCGGTGACGCCGGGTACCTACAGCGTCGAGGCGCGCATCCGCTCGGCGCAGACTTTGGCCAAACAAGGCCGCCTCAACGAAGCGCGCGCCCTGCTGCAACTGGGCGCCAAAAACGCCGACGACGAAGTGCGACGCCGTTATCTGCTGGCGGATTCGCAACTGCTGGTCGAAGCCAAGCGCGTCAAGGAAGCCTTCGCGCTCGTCGACGGCGCGCTCGCCAAAACGCCGGAAGACACCGACCTGCTCTACGAATCGGCGATGCTCGCCGAACGCATCGGCCTGCACTCCACGATGGAAGGACGCCTGCGCAAGCTCATCGCCCTGACGCCGGATTTCGCCCACGCCTACAACGCGCTCGGCTATTCGCTCGCCGACCGCGGCGAACGGCTCGACGAGGCCGAAAAGCTCATCGCCCGCGCGCTGGAACTGCAACCGAAAGACCCCTTCATCCTCGACAGCGCCGGTTGGGTGCGCTTCAAGCGCGGCGATTTGCCCGGCGCGCTCAGTCGCCTCGAAGAAGCCTACGCCATCCGCACCGACCCCGAAATCGCCGCCCATCTCGGCGAAGTGCTGTGGCTGCTCAAGCGCAACGACGAGGCGCGCCGCATTCTCGACGCCGCGCTGGTCTCGCATCCCGACAGCGACGCGCTGAAAAACACCGTGCAGCGCCTCTACGCGCCGTCGAAAAAACGCTGATGCCGCGCCGCGCCCTCCTCCGCCGTTGCCTTGCCGTCGTCGCGGCGTGCGCGCTCGCCGCCTGCGCCAGCGTGCCGACGACTTCGACCGCGCCCGCCGCGCGCGCCGTCGTCGACGAATTTCTGCTCGTCGGTCGCCTGTCGGCCAGCGACGGCGAACAATCCGCCGCCGGACGGCTGGAATGGCGACGCGCCGCCGCGTCCGACCGTTTCACGCTGCTGAGTCCGTTCGGCCAAATCGTCGCCCGCCTCGACGCCGGCCCCGACGGCGCGACGCTGACTTTCGCCAACGGCGAGCGCCTGTTCGCCGAACAGGCCGCCGACCTGCTGCCGCGCCTGTTCCCCGGCGTCGCCGCCAACGCGCTGCCGCCGGAACGGTTGGCGGCATGGACGCAAGCCGCGCCGCCGCCGGAGGCCGAGGTGCGCGAGCGCGATGCGCAAGGCCGTCCGCAGCGCGTCATCGACCGGGGCTGGATAGTCGAATATCTCGATTACCGCGACGACTCGCCCGCCGCCATGCCGCGCCGGCTCGACATCTCGCGCGGCGACACCCGTCTGCGGCTGGTCATCGACCAATGGACGACGCCCTGAACCTGCGCCCGCCGCGCGCCGCGCCCGGCAGGCTCGAAGGCTGTCCGGCGCCCGCCAAGCTCAATCTTTTCCTGCACGTCGTCGGTCGTCGCGCCGACGGTTATCACTTGCTGCAAAGCGCCTTCCGCCTGCTCGATTGGGGCGACACGCTCGATTTCGCGGTGCGCGACGACGGCGAAATCCGCCGCGTCGGCGACGTTCCCGGCGTGGCGGCGGCGGACGACCTGACCGTGCGCGCCGCCCATGCCCTGCGCGCGGCGAGCGGCTGCACGTTGGGCGTCGACATCGTCTTGCACAAGAACCTGCCGATGGGCGGCGGTCTGGGCGGCGGCAGTTCCGACGCCGCCACCACGCTGATGGCGCTCGACCGCCTGTGGGGCACGGCGCTCGGTTCGGCGCGACTGGCGGAAATCGCCGTCGGACTCGGCGCCGACGTGCCGTTTTTCGTTTTCGGGCGCGACGCTTTCGCCGAAGGGGTCGGCGAACGGTTGCAGGAGGTCGACATTCCCCCGGCGTGGTACGTCGTCGTCGCACCTCCCGTCGTGGTGCCGACCGCGAGGATTTTCACGGCCCCCAACTTGACGCGCAACACGCCCCCGGTTAAAGTGCGCGGCTTCACGTTGGGCCGTACTCGCAACGATTTGCAGCCTGTGGCGTGCGCGCTCTACCCGGAAGTGGGCGAAGCCCTTTCATGGTTGGAGAGCTTCGCGCCGACGCGCATGACCGGTTCGGGCGCTTGCGTGTTCGCCACGCTCGAAACCGAAGCGGAGGCGCGCGAAATCGCCAGCCGATGTCCGTCGCGCTGGCGGGCGTGGGCGGCGGCCAGCCTCGCCCGGCATCCGATGCTCGGCATGGCGACGTGAAAAAGGTTTCTGATGGGGAGTCGCCAAGTCGGTTAAGGCACCGGATTTTGATTCCGGTATTCGAGGGTTCGAATCCTTCCTCCCCAGCCAACAAGAACGGGCAGACCACGCGTCTGCCCGTATCGTTTGCGCCCGGCGCGTCCGGCCAAACGCTTCTGGAGCAGCGGTCATGGCATACGGCAGCCTGATGGTCTTTACCGGCAACGCCAACCCCAAACTCGCCGAGGACGTGGTTCGCCGCCTCGGCATTTCGCTCGGCAAGGCCACGGTGGGCCGTTTCTCCGACGGCGAAGTGCTGGTGGAAGTCCACGAAAACGTGCGCGGCGAGGACGTGTTCATCCTGCAACCGACCTGCGCTCCCACCAACGACAACCTGATGGAACTCCTGGTGCTGGCCGACGCCCTGAAGCGCGCCTCGGCGCGACGCATCACCGCCGCCATCCCCTATTTCGGCTACGCGCGCCAGGACCGTCGCCCGCGCACGGCGCGGGTGGCGATTACCGCCAAGGTCATCGCCGACATGTTGCAGGCCGTCGGCGTCAACCGCGTGCTGACCATGGATTTGCACGCCGACCAGATTCAGGGCTTCTTCGACATCCCGGTCGACAACATCTACGCCTCCCCCGCCCTGCTCGCCGACCTCGAACAGAAGAAGTACGGCAACCTGCTCGTCGTCTCCCCCGACGTCGGCGGCGTGGTGCGCGCCCGCGCGCTCGCCAAGAAGCTCGAATGCGATTTGGCCATCATCGACAAGCGCCGTCCCAAGGCCAACGTCTCCGAGGTGATGAACATCATCGGCGAAGTCGAAGGCCGCACCTGCGTCATCATGGACGACATCGTGGATACCGCCGGCACGCTGTGCAAGGCCGCCGACGCCCTGAAGCAGCACGGCGCGAAGCAGGTGGTCGCCTACTGCACCCATCCGGTGCTCTCCGGCAACGCGGTGGAGCGCATCGCCGCTTCCACGCTGGACGAACTGGTGGTGGCCGACACCATCCCGCTCAACGACGCGGCCCGCGCCTGTACGCGCATCCGGCAGGTTTCGGTGGCGACGCTCTTGGCCGACACCATGCTGCGCATCAGCAACGAGGAATCGGTGTCGTCCTTGTTTACCGAATGATTTTTTCGTCCCGCGATAGATATATATCGCGGGTTTTTCACCCTCGTCTGGTCGCGGACGGGGATTTTTCAGGAGCAGTAGAACATGGCTATATCTTTCAAGGCCCAAAGCCGCGAATTGCAGGGTTCGAGTGCGAGCCGCCGCCTGCGTCGCGCCGGCCAGTTGCCCGGCATCATCTACGGGGGCGGCAAGGACGCCACCCCCATCGTGCTCGACCACAACGAGCTTTTCCATCTGTTGAAGAAGGAAGCCTTCCACTCCTCCCTGCTGACGGCGGAAGTCGACGGCAAGACGGAAACCGTGGTCATGCGCGACACGCAATGGCACCCCTACAAGCCGCTGGTGTTGCACGTCGATTTCCAGCGCATCGACGCCAGGCAGCCCATCCACATGAAGGTGCCGCTGCACTTCATCAACGGCGAGAATTGCCCGGCGGTCAAGCTCTCCGGCGCGCACATCTCGCACACGATGACCGAACTCGACATCAAGTGCCTGCCCGCCGACCTGCCTGAATTCATCACCGTCGACCTGGCGAATCTGGAAGAAGGCCACGCCATCCACCTCTCCAACCTGAGCCTGCCGAAGGGGGTCGAATCCGCCTATCGCGGCGAAGGCGACCCGGTGGTGGTCAACGCCCTGCAAGCGCAAGCCGAGCCGGTGGAAAGCGAAGCCGGCGCCGAAGGCGAAGCCGCGCCTGCCGCCGCGTCCGAAGGCGGCGCCGCGCCTGCCGCCGAGTAAGCCCGCTTTCAGCGCGCGCCGAGACTGGAGCAGACGATGGCGACAGCGACCACGCCAGCGCCCCGTCTGCTCGTCGGCCTCGGCAACCCCGGCGGCGAGTATTCCGAAACCCGGCACAACGCCGGGTTTTGGTTTTGCGAACTGCTCGGACAGAAGCTGAAGGTCAGTTTCTCGTTCGAGTCCCGTTTTCACGGTTTCGTCGCCCACGCGCGCGAAGCCAATCTGTGGCTGTTGATGCCGCAGACCTACATGAACGATTCCGGTCAGGCCGTCGGCGCGCTAGCGCGTTTCTACCGCATCCCGCCCGACGAAATCCTCGTCGCCCACGACGAGTTGGACATCCCTCCCGGCCAGACCCGCCTCAAATTCGGCGGCGGCCTCGGCGGTCACAACGGACTCAAATCCACCACCGCCCACCTCGGCACGCAGGATTTCTGGCGCTTGCGTTTCGGCATCGGCCACCCCGGCGACCGCAACGAAGTCATCAACTACGTGCTGAAACCGCCGCGCAAGGAAGAGCGCGAGGAAATCGAAGCCGCCATCGACCGCGCTCTCGCCGTCTGGCCCTTCATCGCCCGCGGCGACTGGGAAAAGGCGACGCAACGCCTGAACACGCGCCCGAAGCCACCCAATATAGATAATTAGGAAACCGCAGATTTTCTCGTTCCTGTAAACCTTTCACACTGTCATTCCCGCGTAAGCGGGAATCCAGAAGTGTGTCTTCCGGTGCGTAGCACCCATTTTTCGATTTTGTGGCCTTTCAGGGCAGAAGAAACGAACTGGATTCCCGCTTTCGCGGGAATGACGTCGTTATCGTTGGAATAAATCAGCGTTTCGCAAATGGTTTATTCCAAAAACAATGTTTCATGTGGTTTATCAAAAAGACAAACACTATTAGTACAATTACCGACACTCAAAAGAGACCGACGTGTTTCAAATCAAATTTTTTGAGTGCTATTATGCACATAGCAGTCTTTCAAGTTACGACTTGGCATTAACCATGTACTGACTGTACCAATTTTTATTCCATAACTCATAGGAGAAAAAATGACGACTACGCCAATTATGGTGCCATTCGCCAAAGATGGGACATACTTCCACCGAGGCTTGAAACGGGAAAAGAATAGCTGCTATCAAGTCGGAGACAAAGGCGATGAAAAGTCCTTCGAACGTTTTGAAGACGCTCTGAAATATCTCGAAAATATGAAACCTCCCCGCTGGCGGCGACCGAACCCAAAAGGTAACTGGGGATTGGTCACAGCGGTTCGCTGGGATGCGCTTCCGGAATAAACCCTCAAAATTGCTGCTGCACACGGGTTATAATGTGTCCTTGAATCAGAACAAAGGCAAAACTTGTGGCGGTTAACGCCTAAAAGTTCGGGTTTTGCCTTGAGCCATCCTACGCCGGTTCTGCGTTCGTCGAACTTTCGATGACTGCCGTTCTGGCGTAGGGTGTCTTGAACGGCAAGGAACCCACATGAGTCTGAAATGCGGCATCGTCGGCCTGCCCAACGTCGGCAAGTCCACCCTGTTCAACGCCCTCACCAAGGCTGGCATCGAAGCGGCCAACTACCCGTTCTGCACCATCGAGCCGAACGTCGGCATCGTCGAAGTGCCCGACGCGCGCTTGGCCGCCTTGGCCGACATCGCCCATCCCGCCAAAATCCAGCCCGCCATCGTCGAATTCGTCGACATCGCCGGCTTGGTGGCCGGCGCATCCAAGGGCGAAGGTCTGGGCAACCAGTTCCTCGCCAACATCCGCGAAACCGACGCCATCGTGCATGTGGTGCGCTGTTTCGATGACGAGAACGTCGTGCACGTCTCCGGCTCCATCGACCCGGTGCGCGACATCGAAATCATCGACACCGAATTGGCGCTCGCCGACCTCGCCACCGTCGACAAGGCTATCGCCCGCTACAAGCGCCCCGCCAGCGCCGGCGACAAGGAGGCGAAGGCCATCCTCGCCGTGCTGGAGAAGTGTTTCGCGCAGTTGGACGCCGGTCAGGCCGTGCGCGCGCTCGCCCTCGGCAAGGAAGAAAAGGCGCTCATCAAGCCCCTGTGCCTCATCACCGAAAAGCCGGTGCTCTACGCCGCCAACGTCGCCGAGGACGGCTTCGACGCCAACCCCTACCTTGAAGCGGTGCGCGCCCACGCGGCGGCGGAAGGCTCGCAGGTCGTCGCCCTGTGCGCCGCCATCGAATCCGAAATCGCCGATTTGGAGGACGCCGACAAGAAGGATTTTCTCGAATCAATGGGCCTCGAAGAACCCGGCCTAGACCGCCTGATTCGCGCCGGCTACAAACTCCTCGGCCTGCAAACCTATTTCACCGCCGGCCCCAAGGAAGTCCGCGCCTGGACGATACACATCGGCGACACCGC
>JAISSY010000008.1 GCA_031272995.1 Azoarcus sp. | reverse complement strand
ATTCTAGGCATGGAGCCTTGGGGCGTCAAGGAAAGCTGTAGTACCCTACGACCCTTTTCTGTGGCGTTGCGGCGGGATGAAGAAACTGTATATCCGTACCTTTGGCTGTCAGATGAACGAGTACGACTCCGGCAAGATGGCCGACGTGCTCGGCGCGCGCGAGGCGTTCGTGCGCACGGATTCGCCGGAGGACGCGGACGTGATTCTGTTCAATACCTGCTCGGTGCGCGAGAAGGCGCAAGAGCGGGTGTTTCACGATTTGGGGCGGGTGCGGGCGCTGAAGGCGGCGCGGCCTGAAATCATCATCGGGGTGGGCGGGTGCGTGGCCTCGCAAGAGGGCGAGGCCATCGTCAAACGCGCGCCTTACGTGGACGTGGTGTTCGGGCCGCAGACGCTGCATCGGTTGCCGCAACTGATTGCGCGGCGGCGCGAGAGCGGCAGGCCGCAGGTCGATGTGTCGTTCCCGGAAGTGGAGAAGTTCGACGCCCTGCCGTCGGCGCGGGTCGAGGGGGCGGCGGCGTTCGTGTCGATTATGGAAGGGTGCTCGAAGTACTGCACCTATTGCGTGGTGCCGTTTACGCGCGGCGAGGAAATCTCGCGCCCGCTCGACGACGTGATTGCCGAGGTGTCGGCGCTGGCGGCGCGCGGGGTGCGGGAAGTGACGCTGCTCGGTCAGAACGTCAATGCGTGGCGCGGCGCGCTGCATAAGGACGGCGACGACGGCGAGGGCGGCGATTTCGCGCTGCTGCTCGAATGCGTGCACGCGGTGGAGGGCATCGGGCGCATCCGCTTCACCAGCTCGCATCCGCGCGAGATGACGCCACGGCTCATCGAGTGCTTCGCGCGATTGCCGAAGCTCGCGCCGCAACTGCATCTGCCGGTGCAGTCCGGCTCCGACCGCGTGCTGGCGGCGATGAAGCGTGGCTATACGGTGCTGGAGTACAAATCCGTGGTGCGGCGGCTGCGCGCGGCGCGGCCCGATTTATCGCTGTCGACCGATTTCATCGTCGGCTTTCCGGGCGAGACCGAGGCCGATTTCGACAAGACGATGAAGCTCATCGACGAGATTGGCTTCGACGGCGCTTTCAGCTTCGTCTATAGCGCGCGACCCGGCACGCCCGCCGCCGACATGGACGACCCGTTGCCGCAGGCGACCAAGCTGGCGTGGCTGGCGCGTCTGCAAAAACGCATCGACGAACAGGCGCAGGCGGTGAGCGCGGCGATGGTGGGCGCCGTCGAGCGCGTGCTCGTCGAAGGCGCGGCGAAGAAGAACGCGGCGGAACTGTGCGGACGCACCGCCAACAACCGGGTGGTGAATTTCCCCGCGCCGACGCACGCGCACGCGCGGCTCGTCGGGCAGTTCGTCGACGTGCGCATCGTGGCGGCGTTGCCGCACAGCCTGCGCGGCGAAATCGTGCTGAAGGAGGCGTGATGGCGGAGCGGGTGGAATTCGCGCTGGAGCCGCTCGACAACGCGCGCCTCGCTCGCATGTGCGGGGCGTTGGACGAAAATCTGCGTCAAATCGAAAACGCTTTCGACGTCGCCATCGCCCGGCGCGGGGCGCATTTCGTCGTGCAGGGCGCTCAGGCCGCGCGCGGCGAGGCGGCGGTGCGCCATTTCTACGCCCAGGCCGACCACGATTTGCCGCGCGAGGACGTGCAACTTGGCCTCGTCGAACTGGCGCGGCAGCAGGAAGCGCCGCCCGACGCGCCGGTGCTGGTGACGCGGCGCAGCGAACTGCACGGACGCACGCCGCGTCAGGTCGAATACCTGCGCAACATCCAGAACCACGACGTCACTTTCGGCATCGGCCCCGCCGGCACCGGCAAGACCTTTCTCGCCGTGGCGAGCGCCGTCGACGCCTTCGAGCGCGATTTGGTCGAGCGCATCATCCTGACGCGCCCGGCGGTGGAGGCGGGCGAGCGGCTCGGCTTTCTGCCCGGCGATTTGGCGCAGAAAGTCGACCCCTACCTGCGCCCGCTTTACGACGCGCTCTACGATTTGATGGGCTTCGAGCGCGTCGCCAAGCTGTTCGAGCGCGGCTCCATCGAAGTCGCGCCGCTCGCCTTCATGCGCGGACGCACGCTCAACAATGCCTTCATCATTCTCGACGAGGCGCAGAACACCTCGCCGGAGCAGATGAAGATGTTCCTGACCCGCATCGGTTTCGGCGCCAAGGTGGTGGTCACCGGCGATTTGACCCAAATCGACCTGCCGCGCGGAACCAAGAGCGGGCTGGCGCAGGCGCGCGACGTGTTGCGGCAGGTGAGGGGGCTGGCGTTTACCGAATTCGGCAAGGAAGACGTGGTGCGTCATCCGCTGGTGGCGCGCATCGTCGAGGCTTACGACAATGACGACGCGCAAAGGGACGCCTGAACCTCGCCGTGCCGCGAAGCTGACGCTCTCCGTGCAGCGGGCGCTGAAGGGAGAGGAACGCGTCGGCGCGCCGTTGCGGGCGCAAATCCTGCGCTGGGCGCGGGCGGCGACGCGGCGCGACGCCGACGTGACGGTGCGGCTGGTGGGCGAGGCGGAAGGTCGCGCCCTGAACGAACGATATCGCGGCAAGGATTACGCTACCAACGTGCTGACTTTCGTTTATGACGAAGAATTCGGCGCGGTGGGGTCGCTATCCGGCGACATCGTGCTGTGCGCGCCGGTGGTGGCGCGCGAGGCGCGCGAGCAGGGCAAGACGCCGGAAGCGCACTACGCCCACCTCGTCGTGCATGGCATGTTGCATCTACAGGGCTTCGACCACGAAACGCGCGCCGAGGCCGAGGATATGGAAGCGCGCGAGCGCGAGATTTTGCGTACACTCGGCTTTGCCGACCCGTACAACGACCGCGATGGACAGTAGTTCTTCCCCCGATAAACCGACCCTGCTGGAACGCCTCTCCGCCCTGCTCACGCCGGAGCCGGAAGACCGCGACGAACTGGTGGCGCTGCTGCGCGCCGCGCACGAGCGCGAACTGCTCGACGCCGACGCGCTCTCCATCATCGAAGGCACGCTGCAAATGTCCGAGATGCGCGTGCGCGACATCATGGTGCCGCGCGCGCAGATGGGCGTGCTGCACATCGACGATTCGATGGAAGAAGTCGCCGCCTTCGCGGTGAAGACGGCGCATTCGCGTTTTCCCGTCATCGGCGGCGACCGCGACGACGTGGTGGGCATCCTGCTCGCCAAGGATTTGCTGCGTTACTTCGCCGGTCGCGCCAGCACGCTGCGCGAAATGCTGCGCCCGGCGGTGTTCATTCCCGAATCCAAGCCGCTCAACGTTCTGCTGCGCGAATTTCGCCTCAGCCACAACCACATGGCCATCGTGGTCGACGAATACGGCGGCGTCGCCGGGTTGGTGACGATTGAAGACGTGCTGGAGCAAATCGTCGGCGAAATCGAGGACGAATACGATTTCGACGACAGCAGCGGCAACATCGTGCCCGACCACGGCGGACGTTTCCGCGTCAAGGCGACGACGCCGATTGGCGATTTCAACGGCGCTTTCGCCACCACCTTCAGCGACGAGGAAGTCGATACCGTTGCCGGGCTGCTGATTCGCCATCTGGGTCGCCTGCCGCGCCGGGGCGAAGCCGCCGTCATCGAAGGCTTGCGTTTTCACGTTTTGCGCGCCGACAGTCGGCGCATTCATACCTTGTTGGTCGACCGCGAACCGGACGCTGGCGACGACGCTGCGTCCGGGGAGGTCGCCACCATATGAAGGTTTTTCTGCTCGCTTTTTTCGTTGGGGCGCTCGCCGTCGCCGCTTTCGCGCCGTTGGGCTGGTTTCCGCTCGCTTTCGTCAGTCTGGCCGTACTGGTGGCCGCGTTGGAGCGCGCTTTTCAAATGCGGGTGGGCTTCGCGCTCGGCTTCGCGTGGGGTTTGGGCGCGTTCCTTGCCGGCATCTCGTGGCTTTACATCACGATGGAGCGATACTCCGGCCTGCATCCGGTGTTGTCCGCCATCGCCATTCTCGGTTTTTCCGCGTATCTCGCGCTCTATCCGGCGCTGGTCGGCATGGTCTACGTGCGCTTCGCCCACGGCGGGGCGTTGCGACGGGCGACGTTCTTCGCCGCGCTGTGGCTGCTCGGCGAATGGCTGCGCGGCACGCTGTTTACCGGCTTTCCGTGGCTCGCCATCGGCTACAGCCAGACGCCGCCCAGTCCGCTGGCGGGCTTTTTCGCCATCGTCGGCGTCTACGGCGTCGGCGCGCTGACGGCGTTCGTCGCCGCGCTGCTCGCTCTGGGGGCGGCGGAGTTTCGTGCCGCGCGCGCCAGACTCGCGCTGCCCGCTGTGGCGATGTTGTGCGTTTTCGTCGTCGGCTACGGGCTGAGCCTGCGCGCGTGGGTCGAGCCGGACGGCGAACCACTCGCGGTGTCGCTGCTCCAGCCCAACGTCGACCCGCTGTTCAAGTGGAACCCGGAAAATTTCGACGCGGTGCTGCGCATCAACGCCAAGCTGGTCGAGCAGTCGCGCGGCGAGGTCGTCGTGCTGCCCGAAACCGCCATCGCCGCGCCGATGGATTGGCTGCCGGGAGGCTATCTCGAATATCTCACCGGGCTGGTCGCCAAGCGCGACGCGACCGTGGTCACCGGCTTCTTCGCGCAGGAAAACGGGCAGTTCGAGAACGCCGCCATCTCTCTGGGCGCGCAAGCGGGGCAGACCTACGCCAAACGCCATCTCGTGCCGTTCGGCGAATACGCGCCGCCGCTGTTCGTGTGGCTGTACAAGATGCTGAACATCCCGATGTCGGATTTGCACCCCGGCGCCAAAGATCAGCCGCCGCTGCTGCTCAAGGGGCGGCGCATCGCCGTCAACATTTGCTACGAAGACCTTTTCGGCGTCGAACTCACCGACTCCCTGCCGCAAGCCGGCCTGATGCTCAACATCTCGAATCTGGCGTGGTATGGCGACTCGCTCGCGCAGCCGCAACACCTGCAGATCGCCCGCGCCCGCGCCCTTGAACTCGGTCGCCCCATGCTGCGCTCCACCAACACCGGCATGACCGCGCTGGTGCTGCCGGACGGCAAGGTGGAAGCGGTGCTGCCCGCTTTCGAGCGCGGCGTGCTGGAAGTCTCGGTGGCCGCATATCGCGGCGAGACGCCGTATGGGCGTTGGGGCGACTTGCCGGAACTGGCGGCGGCGCTGGCGGTGGTCGTGGTTTTGCTCGGCATCCGGAAAGCCTTCCCGGCGCGGAACGTTGCATAGGCACCTTGCGCCCTCCGCCCCTTTTCTGCCAAAATCCGCCCCCTTTCCCTTGCTCCACCGGTTCTCGCATTGCCGGGGGGCTGTAACTCAACCAGAAGGAGTCCCGATGCGACATTATGAAATCGTGTTCATCGTGCACCCGGATCAGTCCGAACAGGTGCCCGCGATGATCGAACGCTACAAGGGCATCGTCACCGCCCACAACGGCCAGATCCACCGGCTGGAGGATTGGGGCCGTCGTCAGTTGGCCTATCCGATCCAGAAGGTGCACAAGGCCCACTACGTGCTCATGAACATCGAGGTCGATGGCGAGACGCTCGCCGAACTCGAACATTCGTTCAAGTTCAACGACGCCGTGCTGCGCCATCTCACCATCAAGATGAAGAAGGCCGTCAGCGCGCCCTCGCCGATGATGAAGGAAGAAAAGTCGCGCTCGCTTGGCAACGCTTCCGAGGGCGACGACGCCCCCGCCGAGAACGCTGCCGACGAAACGGCGTCCGCCTGAGGTGTCACTGGAAGCAGCAAACGAACTGCGGCTGACGGCGCGACTCGTCGAGGTTTCGGCCTTGCGGCGCACGCCGGCGGGAGTTCCGGTCGCATCCTGCGTGCTGGCGCACGAATCCCGTCAAATGGAAGCGGGAATCGAACGCGAAGCGAAGCTGGAATTGGCGGCGATGGCCATCGGCGAGTTGGCTGAAAAGCTGGCCGGGGCCGCTCCCGGAACGGGCGTCGCGGCGACAGGGTTTCTCGCGGCGAAAAGCGCCCGCAGTCACAAGCCGGTGCTGCATCTGAACGCAATCGAATTCATGGAAGGAAACTGAAAATGGCTTTCAAACCGAAGTCCAAGTTCAAGAAAAAAGACGATCGCGGTGGCCGCGGTCTGTTCAAGCGTCGCAAGTTCTGCCGTTTCACGGCGGAGAAGGTCGAGGAAGTCGACTACAAGGACGTGGAAGTCCTCAAGGACTTCATCACCGAGAACGCCAAGATCATGCCGGCGCGCATCACCGGCACCAAGGCGGGCTATCAGCGCCAGTTGTCGGTAGCGGTCAAGCGCGCGCGTTTTCTGGCGCTCTTGCCTTACACCGACCTGCATCAGTAAGGGGGCGCGATCATGCAAATCATTCTGCTCGACAAAGTGGGCAAGCTCGGCGCGCTCGGCGACGTGGTCAAGGTCAAGGACGGCTACGCCCGCAACTATCTGATTCCGCACGGTCTGGCCAAACGCGCCACCGAAGCCAACAAGGCGGAGTTCGAGGCGCGTCGCGCCGAACTCGAAAAGGCGCAAGCCGACAAGCTCGCCGCCGCGCAGGCGATTGGCGCCAAGCTCGAAGGGCTGACGGTGCAAATCGTGCGCAAGGCCGGCATGGACGGACGCCTGTTCGGTTCGGTGAGCAACATCGACGTGGCCGACGCGCTGGTCGCGCAGGGCTTCGACATCGAACGCGGCTCCATCCGCATGCCCGACGGTCACCTGAAGGAAGTCGGCGACAAGCAAATCGACATCGCCCTGCACGCCGACGTGGTGGTGCCGATCACGGTGTCGGTGCTCGGCGAGCAATAAGCGCCGCGCTCCATCGCGTTTGAACGAAGGGCTGCCCACGGCGGCCCTTTGTTTTTAGAATCGACACTCTTTCAGCCGTTTTCCGGAACCATCATGGCGACCTCCCCGCGTCCCGCCGCCGACCCGCAAGTGTCCGCGCTCAAGCTGCCCCCGCACTCGCTGGAGGCCGAACAGTCGCTCATCGGCGGGCTGTTGCTCGACAACACTGCGTGGGAGCGCGTCGCCGACCTCGTGAGCGAGGAGGATTTCTACCGCGACGACCATCGCCGCATCTTCCGCCACATCTCGAAGCTGGTCGATTTCGGGCGTCCCGCCGACGTGGTGACGGTGAACGAATCGCTGGAGAAAAACGGCGAGACCGAGCAGGCGGGCGGGTTGGCCTATCTGGCCGAAATCGCCAACAACACGCCGTCGGCGGCCAACATTCGGCGTTACGCGGAAATCGTCCATGAGCGCGCCGTTCTGCGCAAACTGGTCGCGGTGGGCGACGAAATCGCCGCCAGCGCGCTGGCGCCTTCCGGCAAGGAAGCCAAGGTGTTGCTCGACGAGGCCGAAGCGAGCATTTTCGCCATCGCCGAGGCCGGGGCGCGGCACGGCGCCGGCTTTCAGGTGATTCAGCCGCTGTTGAAACAGGTCGTCGACCGCGTGCAGGAACTCTACGACCGCGACAACCCTTCGGAAGTCACCGGCATCCCGACCGGCTTCGCCGACCTCGACGACAAAACTTCCGGCCTGCAACCTTCGGACATGCTCATCGTCGCCGGGCGTCCGTCGATGGGCAAGACCAGTTTCGCGCTCAACATCGCCGAGCACGTCGCGGTGGAAAAGCACTTGCCGGTGGCGATTTTCTCCATGGAGATGCCGGGCACCCAACTCGCCACCCGCTTCATCGCCTCGGTGGGGCGCATCGACATGCAGAAAATCCGCAACGGGCGGCTCTCCGACGACGACTGGCAACGCCTCACCATGGCGATGGGCAAGCTCTACGAAGCGCCGCTCTACATCGACGAGACGCCGGGGCTGAACCCCATCGACCTGCGCGCCCGCGCCCGTCGCCTCGCGCGCCAGTGCGGCAAACTGGGGCTAATCGTCATCGACTACCTGCAACTGATGAACGGCACGCGCGACACCGACAACCGCGCCACCGAACTGTCGGAAATCTCGCGCTCGGTGAAGGCGCTCGCCAAGGAACTGCATGTGCCCATCCTCGCGCTGTCGCAGTTGAACCGCTCGCTGGAGCAGCGCCCCAACAAGCGCCCGGTGATGTCCGACCTGCGTGAATCCGGCGCCATCGAGCAGGACGCCGACCTCATCATGTTCATCTACCGCGACGAGGTTTACAACCCCGATTCCCCCGACAAGGGCACCGCCGAACTCATCATCGGCAAGCACCGCAACGGCCCCACCGGCATGGTGCGCATGACCTTTCTCGGTGAATACACGCGCTTCGTGAATTACGCCGGTGGCGGAGGCTTCGAGTCCGGTTGAGGGGGCTAGGCCGTGCAAGCACGGAGAGTCAACACGCATCGTGTAACTAAGGTTCATGCTAGTATGCCGCACGCTTCAGCATAATCATGGGAGTGTCCTCAGATGCAGGAGCGCGATATGCGGGTATTCGTATTCACGATGCCCGTAAATTGGGCAATTTTTTCAAGGAGAGTTTGATGCGACATTGGTATATGGTGTTGTTGGCTGCCTTGCTGGGTGGCTGCTCATCGACGGACATGAGGTCGACCTTGGATACGGTGGTATCCGCCGCCAACAAAAGTGTGGACTCACTTGTTTCGGGGATGAAATCAGGGGGGGGTGGAGCATCGTCCGCAGCATCTGCCAATAGTCTGTTGAAATCACCACTGTACAACGTGATGAGAGAAAATCCATCCACGGATGGGAGCGCGCCGGAATGGCCCAAGGTTGTTATCACCAACTTACAGATTCCCGCAGCCCAATTGGAGTCCAGTCACAGTCTCCATCTTGGGCCAGATGAATGCATCATTTTTGATGCGATGCTCTGGCGTAGTGCAAAGAAGTCTGAACGTTTCAAAGACCTGACTTTGTGTTCACAGGAGCTTCCAAAGCAATCGAATGCGTTCGTGACAACTTGGAAGGTCTTTAACATTTATGGCAATACAACAGGGCAAGTGCGAGGAGATGGTCCCACGCCTCCTTATTCCAAACTTCCCTATGACCAGAAGCTGGAACAATGGATCAGTTTGAATTTCGGTCTGTATTACATCGGTTCGCTGCTGACTCTAACGGGATATGACCCCAATTTTTCTCGCGACACGCGGCGCTTCTGGGTCAAGAACATCAAGTGACCTGATGTGCCTGTTGGCGTGGTCTGGTGGAAAATAAGGGGGATGTCTTCCGGAGTCCCCTTTGTTTTTGTGGTCATGTTAAGAGTTACTTATTCGCTTTTTTTTCCTGTCGCCATGTTCCAGCGTCGCCGTTCCGTCGGTTTGATTCTGGCTGTCCTGTTTCTTGCCATGCAGGCGTTCTGGCTCGTCCACCGCCTCGAACATGATTTGGGCAAGAATGACGAAGCGGCGTGCGAGTTTTGCGCTTCCATTCACGGCATGGGTTCGACGCCGACCAGTTCGGATGCCGTCGCCATCGTCGTGCCCGCGCCCCGGCTCGCGCCGCTGGGCGAATTCGCCGTCCGGCGCGATGCCGAGCCGGTTCAGCCCCGGCAGCAAGGGCCGCCCCTGCGCTCCTGAAAATCCCGTTTTGCCGTGACGCTGCCCGCCGGCTTCGACTGGCGGGCGCGTCGACATTCCCGTTTTCAGGAGCACCATCATGCAATCCAGAATGCTTGCGGTCGCGCTCGCCTGCGCGTTCGCGTCGCCGTCGATGGCGGCGGAAGACACGACCGATTCCACTCCCGCCCCGGCGTCGGGCGGACTCAATTTCAACCCGGAAATCTCGCTCATCCTTCAGGGCGCCTACAAACACCGCAAGGACGTGGGCGAACGCCACATCGGCGGCTTCGTCGCGGCGGAGCACCATCACGACGACGACGCCCACGGCGACGACAAGCGCGGCTTCACGCTCGACCACACCGAACTCGTGCTTGGCGCCAACATCGACCCCTATTTTCGCGGTCAGGCGACGCTGGCGGTGCTCGACGGCGAAACCGAACTGGAAGAAGCGTGGTTCCAGACCACGACGCTCGGTCATGGCACGGGCATCAAGGCCGGGCGTTTCTTCTCCAGCATCGGTTATCTGAACGAGCAGCACAATCATCAATGGGATTTCTACGAGCAGCCCTTGATGTACAAGGCGCTGTTCGGCGAACACGGCTTCGCGCAGGACGGCGTGCAACTGAAATGGGTGGCGCCGCTGGCGACCTTCGTCGAACTGGGCGCGGAAGTGGGGCGCGGGCAGAACTTTCCCGGTTCGGAGCGCGACGCCAACGGCGCCGGCGCTGCCGCCGTGTTCGCCCACGTCGGCGGCGACCTCGGCGTGTCGGGCAGTTGGCGGGCAGGGCTGTCGTGGCTGCGAACCCGCGCCAAGGAGCGCGAAGGGCATTTCGAGTCCGATACTTATGGAGAAGTGGACGGCGCGTTTTCCGGGCGCAGCCGGATATGGATTGCCGATTTCGTCTATAAGTGGGCGCCGGAAGGCAATCCGGCGCGGCGCAACTTCAAGTTTCAGGCCGAATACTTTCAGCGTCGGGAAAGCGGCGATTTGGCGGTGGCCGACGAAGACGGCAATGATTTGGGCGAGGCTCCGTGGCGCACGCGCCAATCCGGCTTCTACGTCGCGGGCGTCTACCAGTTCAGCCCCCGCTGGCGCGCCGGGGTGCGTTACGACCGCCTCGACAGCGGGCGGCAACACGCCGGCGACAATCCGGGCGATGTCGAAATCGTCGACGCCCGTCCGCATCGCTTCACCGCGATGGTCGATTACAGTTGGAGCGAATTCTCCCGTCTGCGCCTGCAATGGGCGCGCGACCGCTCCATGCCGGGCGTCACCGACAATCAGGTGACGCTGCAATACGTGATGAGCCTCGGCAGCCACGGCGCGCACAAGTTCTGAGGGAGACGACGATGAAACGTATCTTTTTGGCTTTCCTCATCGGGCTGTTCGCGTTGCCGGTCGCGGCGCGGGTGAGCGTGCTGACGACCGTGCCGGAATGGGCGGCGTTGGCGCGCGAAATCGGCGGCGAACGCGTCGAAGCGACGAGCGCGACCACAGCGCTGCAAGACCCGCATCGCATCGAAGCGCGTCCGTCGCTGATTGCGCGCGCCCGCAGCGCCGATTTGCTCATCGCCACCGGGGCGGAACTGGAAATCGGCTGGCTGCCGCTGTTGCAGCGGGAATCGGGCAACCGTCGCATTCAGCCGGGGCAGCCCGGTTATCTGGAGGCGGCGTTCGTGAGTTTGCGCGACGTGCCGCGCGCCGTCGACCGCTCGATGGGCGACGTGCACGCGGCGGGCGACCCGCACTTCCACCTCGACCCGCGCAACATCCTGCCGGTGGCGGTGGCGCTCGCCGAGCGTCTCGCCACCATCGACCCCGACGGCGCGCCGACGTATCGCGCCAATCACGAGCGGTTCGTCGCCCGCTGGACGGAGGCGCTGGCGCGCTGGACGGAGGAGGGAGCCAGCCTGAAAGGTCTCGCCTTTTTGCAGGCGCATCGCTCGTTCGGCTATCTCGCGTACTGGCTCGGTCTGACGCCGCGCGGCGAACTGGAGCCGAAACCGGGCATCGAGCCGGGCAGCGCCCATCTGAGCCGCATCGTGGCGAATCGGCAGGAGCCGCCCGCCGCGATGATTCTGTACGCCGCTTATCAGGACGAAACCGCGGGGCGTTGGGTGGCCGAACGTCTCGGCGTGCCGCTCGTCAAACTGCCCTTCACCGTGGGTGGCACGCCGCAGGCCGGCGATTTGTTCGGCCTGTTCGACGACACGTTGCGCCGCCTGAAGGCCGCCGCCCGACCGGAGACGCGATGAATCTGCTGCAAGTTCGGCAACTGGTCGCCGGATGGCGGCGACCGGCGCATCGCCCGGTCAGTTTCGACCTGAAGCGCGGCGAAATCCTTGCCCTGACGGGCGCCAACGGCGCGGGGAAAAGCACGCTGCTGGCGGCGCTCGCTGGCGGCGAGGCGCGCGTCTTTTCCGGCCATCTCCAATGCGCGCCGTCCTTGCGCATCGGCTTCCAGTGTCAGCACCTGCCGCCGGTGGCAGGGCTGCCGCTCTCCGGCGCGGAACTGTTGGCGCTCACCGGCGCCTGTGCGCAAGGTTTGCCGCCGTGGTTGGCGACTTGCCTCGACCGCCGGCTGGACAGCCTCTCCGGCGGGCAGCGGCAATTTCTGGCGCTGTGGGCGATTCTGCAAGCGCCCGCCGACCTCTTGCTGCTGGACGAACCCGGCAATCATCTCGACAAGGCCGGGCTGGCCTGCCTGCCCGACGTGGTGCGCGCTCGTGCGGCGCGAGGCGCGGGCATCGTGCTGGTGAGCCATGACGCGACCCTGACGCGGGCGTGTTGCGAGCGCCAAATCGAAATGGAGTCCTGCGATGACTGACTGGCTCCTGCAACTGGAACTGTTCTGGCGACCGGCGCTGACCGGGGCGCTGTTGGCGATTCTGCTGCCGCTCGTCGGCCTTTACCTGCGGCTGCGTCACGAATACTGGGCGGCGCTCGCATACGGCCAACTCGGCGCGGCGGGCGCGCTCGGCGCGCTGGCGTTGGGTTTGCCGCCGCTTGCTGGCGGGCTCGTCGTCAGCCTTGCCGTCGCGGGGGCGAAGCGTCCGCTGGAAGCGCGTTTGCCGACGACAGGGCTGTTTCCGGTGCTGTTCGTGTCGGGCTGGAGCGTGTGCCAGCTTCTCACCGCCAATCTGCCGGGCATCGAACGCGCGGGCGCGGCGCTGTTCGAGGGGCAGCTTTATTTCTCCGCTCCGGAACTGTTGGTCGGCGCGGCGCTGGCGCTCGTTGCGGGCGGCGTTTTTCTGTGGCGCAAGGGGCGGGATTTGCTGCTGGCGCACGTCTTTCCGGCGCATTTCCACGCCCAACGCCTGCCGGCGTGGCCGGTGCGAACCGGCTTCGACCTCTTGGCCGCGACGGCGCTCGTGCTGGCGGTGATGACGTTGGGCGTGATGGGCGCGTTCGCCCTCATCTTCGTGCCGCCGTGGCTCGCCGGCATGTGCTCGCCCGGCTGGCGCGTCGCGTGCGTCGTCACGCCGGTGCTGGCGTTCGTGGCCTACATGCTCGCGTTCGCGCTGGCGCTGGCTTATGACCAGCCCTTCGGCCCGATGTTGGCGCTGGCTCTGTGCGCGTTGTCGCCGCTCGCCGCGCTTTGCCGAAGAAGGGGTTGACACACTTTGCCCCCTTTGTCACAATTCCGCTTCTGCGCTCAGGGAACTGGGCGTTTGTGTTCTTTAACAAGTTGGACGACCGATAAGTGTGGGTGCTCGGTTTTTTGGCGAGGCTGGGGCTGCTGTAAAAAGTGGTTCCAAGATTTTGCGAAATCGAGTGCTCGAAGTCAGTGATTTTGAGTGCTTGAAGTAGGATTGAACTTAAGAGTTTGATCCTGGCTCAGATTGAACGCTGGCGGCATGCCTTACACATG
>JAISSY010000111.1 GCA_031272995.1 Azoarcus sp. | reverse complement strand
CGCCTCGCGTTCGTTGTAGCCAAGCGCCAGCAGAGCGTTGAGGATGTCGGTGCGGGCGTCGGCGTCGGAGGCGTTCGGGCGCGTGGGGCGACCGGCGAACGCGGCGGCGGGGGAGGCGTCGAGTTTGCCGCGTAACTCCAGCAGCAGACGTTCGGCGGTTTTCTTGCCGATGCCGGGAATCTTCACCAGACGGCCGGCTTCCTGCAGCTTCACCGCTTGCGCCAGTTCGGCGACCGAGAGACCGGAGAGCACCGCCAGCGCCATGCGCGCGCCGATGCCGGAGATTTTCAGCAACTGGCGGAAAGTGGCGCGCTCCTCCTGCGTCGCGAAGCCGTAGAGGAAATGGCCGTCCTCGCGCACCGCGAAATGGGTGTGCAGGCTCACTTTTTCGCCGTTGCCGGGCAGGTCGTAGAAGGTGCTCATCGGCACGTCGAGTTCATAGCCGACGCCGCCGACGTCCACGAGAATCTGCGGCGGGTTTTTTTCCAGCAAAATGCCGCTGAGGCGTCCAATCATGTGTGTTTCCAGAGTTTCTGGCGTTGTCGCGTTGACTCGCCAATGTAAAATTTCTCGACAAAATCACGCCGAAAACGAGCATTCATTCACGGTGGCGGCGCATATTTTGCCGCATTCGTGGTCGAAAAAGGCAGGCGTTCGCGCCTCACCAAGTTGGGGCAGACTGAACTTTTCGCCGCCGGTCTTGCCTTTTTCGTTACGGGTGGTCGTGCCGTCTTGGCCGTGGAAAAATGATTCGCTCCCGTTGAACGAGTTTTTGCGATGTGTCTGATTCTGTTCGCTTGGCGTTGCGTCGAAAGCCATCCTTTGGTGCTGGCCGCCAATCGCGACGAGTTTTTCCGCCGTCCGACCCTGCCGCTGGCGCGTTGGCGCGCGTCGCCCAACGTGCTCGGCGGGCGCGACCTGAAAGCGGGCGGCGGCTGGCTCGCCTTTCACGCCGACGGGCGCTTCGCCGCCGTCACCAACGTGCGGCAGGGCGCGACGCCGCGACCGGAGATGAAATCGCGCGGACGCCTGATTGCGGATTATCTGCGCGGCCGCTTCGGCCCCGACGAATTCGGCGCCCGCGTGGTCGGCGCCGAGTACGACGGTTTCAACCTGCTGCTCGGCGACCGCGAGGCGCTGTATTTCCTCTCCAACCGCAACGACGAACGTTTGCAGAAACTGTCGCCGGGCATTTACGGACTCTCCAACGCCAGCCTCGACACGACATGGCCGAAAGTCGTGCGCGGCAAGGCCGCGTTTGCCGCCGCGCTGCCGACCTTGCCCGAAACCGACGCCTTTTTCGATTTGCTTGCCGACCATGCGCAGGCCGACGACGGCGATTTGCCCGCGACCGGCGTGCCGCTGGAATGGGAGCGACAGTTGTCGCCGATCTTCATCGCCACCCCCGACTACGGCACGCGCTCCTCGACGGTGGCGCTGCGACGCGCCGACGGCGAAACGCTCGTCGTCGAACGCGGTTTCGGGCCGGACGGCCTGCTCGGCGAATCGCGCGCCACGCTGCGCGCCTGAGCGGCCCTACAGCAGCACGATGTCGAACTGCTCCTGCGTATAGCTCGCCTCGGCGTGCAGCGAGATTTTCTTGCTGATGAAATCCGACAACGTGGCGAGCGACTGATTCTCGTCGTCGAGGAACAGATTGATGACATCCGGGCTTGCCAGCACGCGGAATTCACGCGCGTTGAACTGGCGCGCCTCACGCAGCACTTCGCGCAGGATTTCGTAGGCCACCGTGCGCGCGGTCTTGATTTCGCCGCGTCCGCCGCAGGTGGGGCAGGGTTCGCACAGCAGGTGGGCGAGCGATTCGCGCGTGCGCTTGCGGGTCATTTCCACCAAGCCCAGCGCGGTGAAGCCGTTGACGCTCATCTTGGTGTGGTCGTGCGCCAGCGCCTTGCGGAATTCTTCCAGCACCATGTCGCGGTGCTCGCTGCTCTCCATGTCGATGAAGTCGATGATGATGATGCCGCCCAGATTGCGCAGCCGCAGTTGACGGGCGATGGCCTGCGCCGCTTCGAGATTGGTCTTGAAGATGGTGTCGTCGAAATTGCGCGCGCCGACGAAGCCGCCGGTGTTCACGTCGACGGTGGTGAGCGCCTCGGTCTGGTCGATGATGAGATAGCCGCCGGATTTGAGGTCGACCCTCCGCGCCAGCGCCTTTTGCACCTCGCCCTCGACGTTGTACAACTCGAACAGCGGGCGGTCGCTGTTGTACGCCTCCAGGAGCGGCACCACTTTCGGCGTGTATTCGGCGGCGAAGGCGCGCAGCTTTTCGTAGTTCTCCAGCGAGTCGATGCGGATGCGCGTGGTCTCGTCGGTGACCTGGTCGCGCAGCGTGCGTTGCGCGAGATTCAAATCCTCGTGCAGCAGACGCGGCGCCGCCGCGTTCCCGGCCGACTGGGTGATTTCGTTCCACAGCTTGCGCAGATAGGCGATGTCGGCGGTGAGTTCCTCGTCGCTGGCGTTTTCCGCCATGGTGCGGACGATGAAACCGCCGGATTCTTCCTCCGGCATCAGATTGCCGAGGCGTTCGCGCAACTGCTCGCGTTCGCCCTCGTCGCCGATGCGCTGCGAAATGCCGATGTGCCGGTCCTGCGGCAGATAGACGAGCAGCCGCCCCGCCAGACTCACCTGCGTCGACAGGCGCGCCCCCTTGGTGCCGATGGGGTCCTTGAGCACCTGCACCATGATGTCCTGCCCCTCGGTGAGGATGCGTTCGATGGGGCGCGCCACGTCGCCGTTCTGCCGTTCGCTCCAGATGTCGGCGACGTGCAGGAAGGCGGTGCGCTCCAGCCCGACGTCGATGAACGCCGACTGCATCCCCGGCAGCACGCGCACGACGCGACCGAGATAAATGTTGCCGACGATGCCGCGACTGGCCGGGCGCTCGACGTGCAACTCCTGCACCACGCCCTGTTCGACGATGGCGACCCTCACCTCTTGCGGGGTGAAATTCAGCAAAAACTCGATGCTCATCAAAGGCTCCAATGGGTTATGCGCAATGACGCGCGAGCATCGAGCCCGCCATTGCGCATGACTCATCGGAGACGAAAACAGGATTTTCCGGCGCGAACAGCCGAAGTCTATAGCGGGTAGCCAAAGACTTCCAACAGCGCGGCGGTCTCGAACAGCGGCAGGCCCATGATGCCGGAGTAGCTGCCGCGAATTTCCTCGACGAAAACGGCGGCCTGACCCTGTATGCCGTAGGCGCCGGCCTTGTCGAGCGGCTCGCCGGTGGCGACGTAGCGGCGGATGGACTCATCGGTGAGCGGACGCAGGCGCACTTCGCTCGCCGAGATGCGCGAGCGGGTGCGTTCGCCGTCGCTCACCGCGATGGCGGTGAGGACGCGATGGCTGCGGCCGGCGAGTTTTTGCAGGATTTCGCTTGCGGCGGCGGCATCGACGGGTTTGCCGACGATGACGCCGTCGAGTTCGATGGCAGTGTCCGCCGCCAGCACCGGCAGACGCGGCAGCTTGCGCCAGAACAGACGGCGCACGCCGGCGGCGGCCTTGGCGAGCGCGAGGCGTTCGACGTAGCGGTCGGGGGCTTCGTCGGCTTCCGGGGTTTCATCCACGTCGGCGTCGACGCCGCGTTCGCCGCTGCGGAAGACGATGACATCGAAATTGACGCCGATTTGCCGCAGCAATTCGCGGCGGCGCGGGCTGGTGGAAGCGAGATAGATGCGCGGAGGAATCGCCGACATGGAAGCCATCCTCACGCGCGATGATAGGGATGGTTGCGGGCGATGCTCCAGGCGCGGTAGAGCGCCTCGGCCAGCATGGGGCGCACCAGCGCGTGCGGCAGGGTGAGGCTGGAGAGGCGAATCGCTTCGTGGGCGCTTTCCTTGAGCGCGGGGGCGAGTCCGTCGGGGCCGCCGACGATGAAGGCGACGTCCTCGCCGCCGCGTCGCCATTCTTCCAGCCGCTTGGCGAGCGCCATGCTGGTGAGGTCGTCGCCGCGTTCGTCCAGCACCACCTTGCGGCAGCGCGCCGGCAGGGCGGCGGCGATGCGCGCGGCTTCGGCTTCCATCATCGCGGGCGCGGTCTTGCCGGAATTGCGCGGCTCGGCCTTGATTTCGACCAGTTCGAGCGGCAATTCGCGCGGCATCCGGCGGGCATAGTCGTCGAAACCGGCTTCCACCCAGTCGGGCATGCGATGACCGACGGCGACGACGACCAGCTTCAAATCACATCTCCTATGCTCCCGCCGCGCGAACCATGGCGGCGTGGGCGGCTGGCGTCATGGTCCACAGTTCTTCGAGCCGGTAGTAGGCGCGAACGGCCGGTTGCATGACGTGCACGATGATGTCCCCCAAATCCACCAGCACCCATTCGCCGTTTTCCTCGCCCTCGATGCCGAGCACCTTGCCGCCGGCCTCGCGCACGCGGTCGAGGACGTTGTGCGCCAGAGCGCGGGTTTGGCGGCCAGAATCGCCGCTGGCGACGACGATGCGCTCGAATTGCGAACTGAGAAGCGAGGTGTCGATGACTTCGATGTCGCGCGCCTTCACGTCTTCGAGGGCGTTGACGACGATTTTTTCCAGACTGGGTGTGTTCATGCGGGTGGGGGGCGGTGGTTGTTGGAGAGAAATATAGTCGACGATGGAATAGGCTGGTTATGACGGATTGCTCTTTTTGACCGTTTGGCGACGAACTCTTTTTTCCTCCGCCGGCGTCTCTGCAGCGGGGGTTCTGGGCGTTCGCGGCGTTCTGGGCGCGCGCGCTTTCTTTTCCGGAGTCGCTTCCGGCGGCGCTTCCTGAGGCGCTTCTTCCGGCGTGGCGTGACGGCGGCGTTTGCGGCGGCGCGGCAGGCCGTAAATGTCGCGCGCGGCGACGTAGAAGCTGGCGAACACCGACGGCGCCATGATGAGCACGAAGCCGACGCAGACGATGGGGCCGAGTCCTTCCATGGTGAGGCTGAACAGGTTGATGACCAGCCCGGCCAGCACGCAGATGAAGAAGCCGAAGCAGAACAGGTAGGCGATGAACGGCAAGGTGTTGCGCAGACAGCCGCGAATGCTGGAGCCGAGCGCCCTGAACGCGGACAGCCGCCACCAGCCAATCAATTGCGGCACGAACAGATAGGCCATGCCCCACAGGATGCAGGCGACCGTGGTGTAGGCAATCGAGGTCATGAACTGCGGCGAGATGAAGGTCATCGTGTCGGGTTCCTGCACGTATTCCGACAAACGCCACATCGCGCCGCCGTCGATGAGAATGGTGGAGAGCAGCACCAGCTTGGTGACGACGAAATTCAAAAAACCGGCGAGCAGCAAATCGTAGGCGCGACGGCGAAAGCCGGAAAACAGCAAGCCCGGACTGAGGCGGCGCTTGCGGTCGATGGCGCGGCAACCGTTGAAGACGCCGAGAATCAGGCCGGGCATCAGGATGAAGCCGAGCAGTTCGCCGATGTAGGGGACGAGCAGGGCGGCGAAAACGCTGAGGATGCAGCCGAAAGTGAGATAGCTGAGGAAGGCCGGACTGCGCACCCACAACGCGAAGCCTTCGATCAGCCAATACCAGCCGTGCTTCATCGACACGCTGCGCACCTTGAATCCGCGCAGTTCCGGGGTCGGCTGCGCTTGCGGCGCTTGTTCTTCGGGCGATTGCGACTCCGCCAGCGCGGTGGAGTTTTGAGGAGTGGAGGCCATTACGTCGATTCGGGAACGGGTAGAGACAGGACGGAGTTTACGCGCTTGCGCAGGATGTCGCGGAATTCGTCCGGATCTTTCACCGACACCAGTTCCCCTTGACGCGGCAGATGCAGGTCGGCGGCGCGCGACAGCCAGAAGCGCAACGCTGCGGCGCGCAGCATCGCCGGCCATGCGGCGCGCTCGGCGTCCTCGAACGGACGCGCGGCACGATAGGCGTCGAGCAGCGCCGTGGCTCGCGCCGGGTCGAGTTCGCCGTCGGGCGCGGCGCACCAGTCGTTGACGGTGACGGCGACGTCGAAAAGCAGGGCGTCGTGACCGGCGAAATAAAAGTCGATGACGCCGCCGATGTAGCCGTCCGCCCACAGCACGTTGTCGCGGAACAAATCGCCGTGAATCGCCCCGCAGGGCAGGCAGGCAAGGTCGATTTCTTGCTGGAAGCGCAGTTCGGCGTCGAGCAGCGCCGCGTCGGCGGAGGATAAATAGGGTCGCACGCGCGCGGCGGTCTCAAAACGCCATTGCGGGCCGCGCGGATTGGGTTGGCGACGCCCGTAGCCGCGTCCGGCCAGATGCAGGCCGGCGAGCATGGCGCCGACGCGGGCGCAGTGCTGCGGGGTCGGATTCATTTCGGAGGCTCCGGCCAGACGCAACACCAGCACGGCGGGCTTGTCGGCAAGGGTGCCAAGATATTCGCCGTCGCGGTTGGCGATTGGCGCCGGCACCGGCAGGCCGTGACGCGCCAGATGCGCCATCAGGTGCAGGTAGTAGGGCAGTTCGGCGCGCGCGATGTCCTCGAAGATGGTGAGGACGTAGCGTCCGAGCGTGGTGGTGAGGAAGAAATTGCTGTTCTGCACGCCACCGGCGATGCCTTTGGCTTCGACCAGACGGCCGATGGCGTAGCCCTCCACCCAGCGCGCCAGCGCCGCGTCGGAGGGGACGGTAAAGACGGACATAGGCGCGGCTTACCTACCAGCTCGTCAGCACCCAAGTCGGCACCGCGAGGTGCATGGCGTTGTCGTCGCGTATCCACTGCCCGCGTCCTTCGCGGTCGACGAGGTAATACTCGGGGCCGTTCAGCGGCGTGACCTTGATGAGATAGAGCTTGCCGCGCAGGCGGAACTCGGTGACGGTGTCCTCGCCGCGCTTGACGACGGTGACTTGCGGCAGTTCTTCCTCCAGCGGCTGGAGCGCTTCTTCTTCCGACGCGGCGGCGGCCGGCTTTTCCTCGCCGGACACGGTGGGGGCGACGAGCAGCGCGGCGCAGAAAACGGCGAAAGCGGGCAGGGTGGGGCGCATGGCGGCGTTTCTCCTAAAGATTCAACATGATCTCATGTTCTTCCGGCAACGGCGTGAAACCGCGCGTCTCGTAATGCTTGAAGATGGCTTCCACCACCGCTTCCGGTTCGTCGATGACCTGAACGAGATCGAGGTCGGCGCGGTCGATCATCTTCTCCTCCACCAGCCGGGTGGAGAACCAGTCGAGCAGGCCGCGCCAGAACGGGCCGTGTACGAGGATGATCGGAATCTGGCGGCTTTTTTTCGTCTGCACCAGCGTCATCGCTTCGAGCAGTTCGTCGAGCGTGCCGAAGCCGCCCGGCATCACCACGTAGGCGCTGGCGCATTTCACGAACATGAACTTGCGCGCGAAAAAGTGCTGGAAAGTCTGCGAAATGTCCTGATAGGCGTTGGATTTCTGCTCCAGCGGCAACTGGATGTTCAGCCCCACGGACGGGCTTTTGCCCTGAAACGCGCCCTTGTTGGCCGCTTCCATGATGCCCGGCCCGCCGCCGGAGATGACCGCGAAACCGGCGTCCGACAGCAGCCGCGCGATGCGCTCGGCGAGCGCGTAGTAGGGATGGTCGGGAGCGATGCGGGCGCTGCCGAAGATGGACACCGCCGGACGGATGGCGTTGAGCCTTTCGGTCGCCTCGACGAACTCTGCCATAATCCCGAACACCCGCCAGGATTCGCGCCCGTTGTAATGCGGCATGGCGGCGGCCACTTTGGCCGGTATTTTTTCTTTCTCGCTCATATCCAATCCGTATGACCACCCTGCTGCTCGTCGATGGCTCCAGCTATCTGTATCGCGCCTACCACGCGCTGCCCGATTTGCGCACCTCGCGCGGCGAACCGACTGGCGCCATTCGCGGCGTATTGTCGATGCTACGTCGCCTCGCCGGGGACTACAAGGCGGAATATCGCGCCTGCGTGTTCGACGCCAAGGGGCCGACTTTCCGCGACGAATGGTATCCGCAATACAAGGCGCAGCGCCCGCCGATGCCGGAAGACCTCGTGGCGCAAATCGCGCCGCTGCACGAGGCGGTGCGCGCCGAGGGCTGGCCGCTCCTGTCGATTGCGGGAGTGGAGGCGGACGACGTCATCGGCACGCTGGCGCGGCAGGCGGTCGAGCGCGGCTGGCAGGTGACGATTTCCACCGGCGACAAGGACCTCACCCAGTTGGTGCGTCCGGGCGTG
>JAISSY010000107.1 GCA_031272995.1 Azoarcus sp. | reverse complement strand
GAAACATACGCCATGCTGCTGGCGGGCTTGGGACTCGTGGGTTTCGCGGCGCGCCGCCGTCGCGATGGCCATCGGGCGTAGCCGATCGGGCAGCGCACGTTCCTGAAACTGAAAAACCGCCGCTCACCATGCGGCGGTTTTTTATCCTCCGACAAAATTGGTAATCCTCTTGTCGGGTTGCGCTTCGCTCCACCCAAGCTACGAAAATTCACCAATGCGGCGGAATCTCGTCCTC
The DNA here is from genome assembly GCA_031272995.1 of Azoarcus sp. GTDB lineage: Bacteria > Pseudomonadota > Gammaproteobacteria > Burkholderiales > Rhodocyclaceae > WRNU01. The sequence continues at coordinate 9,868 of JAISSY010000107.1, read as the reverse complement.
CGGCCTGCCCGGCGCCACGCCCTGCGCGCTTTGTAGTTGGCGCGCCAGTTGGCGGAGCTGTTCGTGCAGGCGGTCGATTTCGCGCTGTTGGCGGTAGACGGTTTTGTTGAGGGCGTCGATTTGGTCTTCGGCCAGCAACAGGCGGGATTCGAGGCGCTCGACGCGCGCGGCGGGGTCGGTCATTTTTCTTCCTTCGCCGCCAACATCAGGGCGCGGCTTTCCGGGGTTTCCAGCGTGATTCTGCCGAGCGCGCCGCTGCGGTAGTCGGTGAGGAAAACGTTGGCGGCTTTCTCCAAATCGAGCGCGCCGCCTTTGACGATGCAGCCGCGTCGGCGAGCGACGGCTTCCAGCAAACCTTCGCCGTCGAGCGCGGACGGCTCGACGCGGTAGCGGGCGGCGAGCGCGGCGGGATAGCGCGCCAACAGTATCTCGCCCAAGCGGGCGGCAACTTCCTCGTCGATGACGGCGTTGCGACCGATGGCGTGGCTGGCGGCGAGCATGTAGCCGTCGGCATCGTGCTCGATTTTCGGCCACATCAGGCCGGGGGTGTCGGTGAGCGTCATGCCGGGGCCGAGGTCGAGCGTCTGCTGCGACTTCGTGACCGCCGGTTCGTCGCCCACCTTGGCCACCTTGCGCTTCAGGAGCGCGTTCATCAGCGTCGATTTGCCGACGTTGGGAATGCCGGCCAGCATCATGCGTAGGGGTTTGGTGTTGTCGTCGCGGTGCGGCGCCAGTTGCCGCGCCAGCGCGGGGATGCGCCCCACTTCCGCCGCGTTCTTGGCCGAAATCGCCGCCGCGCGCACGCCGGGGCGGGCGTCGAACCACGCCATCCACGCCTTCGTCGCCGCCGGGTCGGCGAGGTCGGCCTTGTTGAGCAGCTTGAGAATCGGGCGATTGCGAAAGCGCGCCAATTCTTCGATGAGCGGATTGCCGCTCGCCGCCGGCAGGCGCGCGTCGGTCACTTCGATGACCACGTCGATGGCCGCGAGCGTCTCGGCGAGCTTGCGGCGCGCGGCGTTCATGTGACCGGGGAACCATTGGACGGCGGGCATGGGCGGGGCTGGAAACGAAGGGAGGCGCATTATCCCCCGGCGCTGTGGTAAACAGTAGGCTGTCGTTCCACACCAATACGAGACACATATATGACAACCATCGCCAACGACCCCTTCGCCCTGCAAGACCCCGCCCTGCTGCGCCGGCAGCCCTACGTCGATGGACGCTGGCGTAGCGGCGACGGCGCTCCCATCGCCGTCGCCAATCCGGCTACCGGCGCAAGTCTGGGCGAAGTGGAGACGCTCTCGCCCGCCGCCGTAATCGAGACCATCGACGCCGCCGAGCGGGCGTTGCCGGCGTGGAAGGCGTTGCCGGCCAGAGAGCGCGCCAACCGGCTGGAGCGTTGGCACGACCTCATCCTGCAACACGCCGACGACCTCGCCCGCATCATGACGCTCGAACAGGGCAAGCCACTGGCCGAAGCGCGCGGCGAAATCGCTTACGGCGCTTCCTTCGCCAAGTGGTTCGCGGGCGAGGCAGTGCGCGCCTACGGCGAAATCGTGCCGACGCCGGCGCGCGACCGCCGCGTGCTGGTGTTGCGCGAGGCGGTCGGCGTCTGCGCCGCGATTACGCCGTGGAATTTCCCTAGCGCGATGATCGTCCGCAAAACCGCCCCTGCCCTCGCCGCCGGCTGCACCATCGTGCTCAAGCCGGCGGAGACGACGCCGTTCTCGGCGCTGGCGCTGGCCGAACTGGCGCAGCGCGCCGCGATTCCGGCCGGGGTGTTCAACGTCGTGCTCGGCGACCCGCCCGCCATCGGCAAGGCGTTCGCCGCCCACCCCGCCGTGCGCAAACTCTCCTTCACCGGCTCCACCCGCACCGGGCGGCTGTTGCTGGCGCAGGCGGCGGAACAGGTGCAGAAAGTGACGCTGGAACTGGGCGGCAACGCGCCCTTCATCGTCTTCGACGACGCCGACGTGGATGCCGCCGTCGAGGGCGCCATCGCCGCCAAATTCCGCAACGCCGGGCAGGTGTGCGTGGCGGTGAATCGCATCTTCGCGCACGAGTCGGTGGCCGCCCGTTTCACCGAGCGCCTCGCCGCGCGCGCCGCCGCGCTCAAGGTCGGCAACGGACTAGACCCCGACACTCAGGTCGGGCCGCTCATCAATCGGGCGGCGCTCGACCGCGTCGCCGGACTGGTCGATGACGTGAAAACGCGCGGCGGCAAAATCGTCGCCGGCGGCAAGCCGCACAAGCTTGGCGGTCTGTTCTTCGAGCCGACGGTGGTGGCGGGCGCGCCGACCGACGCCTGCATCTGGCGCGAGGAAATTTTCGGGCCGCTGGTCACCGTCACCCCGTTCCGCGACGAAACCGAGGCGCTGCGGCTGGCCAACGCCACCGAATACGGGCTGGCCTCGTACTTCTACACCCGCGACCTCGGACGCGCGTTTCGCGTCGCCGAGGGGCTGCAATTCGGCATGGTCGGCGTCAACGTGCCTTTCGTCTCCTCGGAATGCGCGCCGTTCGGCGGCGTCAAGGCTTCCGGCATCGGGCGCGAAGGCTCGCGCCACGGCATCGAGGACTATCTCGAAATCAAGACGGTATGGGTGGGAGGAATCTGAGCGGCCGGACGGCTATAATGGCGCGCTCTTTCCCCGGAACACGCCGTTTTTATCGAGGTTCGTCACATGGCTGGTCACTCAAAATGGGCCAATATCCAACACCGCAAGGGGCGTCAGGACGCCAAGCGCGGCAAGATTTTCACCAAACTCATCAAGGAAATCACCGTCGCCGCCAAGATGGGCGGCGGCGACATTAGCGCCAACCCGCGCCTGCGGCTGGCGGTCGACAAGGCGCGCGGCGAATCGGTGCCGAAAGACACCATCGAAAACGCCATCAAGCGCGGCACCGGGCAGCTCGAAGGCGTGGTCTACGAGGAAGCGCGCTACGAGGGTTACGGCATCGCCGGAGCAGCGGTGATGGTCGATTGCCTCACCGACAACAAAACCCGCACCGTCGCCGACGTGCGCCATGCCTTCAGCAAATATGGCGGCAACATGGGCACCGACGGCTGCGTCGCCTTCCAGTTCAAGCATTGCGGCCAACTGATGTTCCCCCCCGGCACCAGCGAGGACGCGCTGATGGAAGCCGCGCTCGAAGCCGGCGCCGAGGACGTCATCGCCAACGACGACGGTTCGCTCGAAGTGCTCACCGGCCCGTGGGAATTCACCGCCGTGCGCGAGGCGCTGGAAGCGGCGGGCTTCAAGGCCGAATTCGGCGAAGTCACCATGAAGCCGCAAAACGAAACCGAACTCTCCGGCGACGACGCGGCGCGGATGCAGAAGCTGCTCGACGCGCTCGAATCCATCGACGACGTGCAGGAGGTCTACACCTCCGCCGTGCTCGACGAGGACGAGTGAGCGCGTCATGTCGGCGACGCCGGACGGAACGCCGACCCCCGCCGCGACCCGGCTCGTCGCCACACGCGTGCTCGGACTCGACCCCGGCCTGCGCGTCACCGGCTTCGGCGTCATCGACGTTTCCGGCTCCCATTTGCGCTACGTCGCCAGCGGCTGCATCAAGACCGGCGTTACCGGCGACGCCGCCCTGCCCGCGCGCCTGAAAACCCTGCTCGACGGCGTGCGCGAAGTCATCGCCACCTACAAGCCCGACGTGGCGGCGGTGGAAAAAGTCTTCGTCAACGTCAATCCGCAATCCACCCTGCTGCTCGGTCAGGCGCGCGGCGCAGTGATTTGCGGCGCGGTGTCGTGCGATTTGCCGGTAGCCGAATACACCGCCCTGCAAGTCAAGCAGGCCGTGGTCGGCCACGGCAAGGCCGCCAAGGAACAGGTGCAGCACATGGTCGCGCGCCTGCTTGCCCTCGCCGCCCCGCCGCAAGCCGACGCCGCCGACGCGCTGGCGTGCGCGATATGTCATGCGCACGGCAGCACCGGGGTGGGAGAACTCGCCGGGCCGTTCGCGCGTCGGCGCGGCGGACGACTCCTGCCGGGCTGAACAGCGGTCTTCCTCGCTTGACAGCCTTGCCGCGCTCCCTATAATGGCGAGCTTTCCCGAGCGGGAATAGCTCAGTTGGTAGAGCGCAACCTTGCCAAGGTTGAGGTCGCGAGTTCGAGACTCGTTTCCCGCTCCAATTTCCCCAAAAAGCCTCGTGGCTTTTTTTGTCTCCGGCTCACGGCGCGATAGCAAAGCGGTTATGCAGCGGATTGCAAATCCGTTGAGGTCGGTTCGACTCCGGCTCGCGCCTCCAAGAATGAAGTCCGTTTGATCAGGCGGTTAGGCGGGTTGTTCGGGCGACTGTAGGCTTATGTCATTTTCTCTACAGCGCCATGATTCCATTCCAGATTGTCCGCACGGCGAAGACGAGCCGACGCCAGTGTCGCGGCGCGGCAAGGCATCGACAAAGGCGCGGGCGCAATTTGGAAACGAATCAGCCATTCGCCGCTCCCAATTCCGTCAATTGCAGTCTTTGACCATTGGCGGCCAGCCACTGTCGCGCCCGCTCGGTATCCGGGCAAAGGCTTTGCACCGTCAACCAGAACTTCGCCGAATGGTCGGGCACCGCCAGATGAACCATCTCGTGGGTGACGATGTAGCGAAGCACGGCATCCGGCGCCATGACCAGCCGCCAGTTGAAGGACAGATTGCCCAGGCGCGAACAGTTGCCCCATTTGGTGCGCTGGTCCATCACATAGACGCGGTTCGGTGTGTGTTTCAGCCGTTTGGCGATTTCCGCGACATGCCGGGCGATGCACTCGCGCACCTGCTTGCGCAACCAATTCTCAAGCGAACGGGACGCCGGCGTTTTGCAATTTGGCGCGCAGGTGATGGTGATTGCGCCATCATCCAGCGCTACCTTGTTCGGCGCGCGCCAATCATCCGAATGCAGTATACGCACGGCCACTTCGTTGCCGCGAAACGCGATGCGGCCGTCGGCGCGATTCGCAGGGCGGCGCGCCGCCAATAGCCTGCGCGTGCGTTCCAATTGCTCCGCTACCCAACCGCGATTGTCGGCAACGAAGGCGGCGGCCTCGCGGCTGTCACGTCCTTCCGGCAACACCACCTTGACGCCATCCGGCCCTACCTTGATCCGCAGCCTTTTTGCCGCCGATGAATGCACGAGCCGCCATTCAACCTCCTGTCCATTGAGCAGAAGGCAATGCGGCGCATCGGTGCGCGCCAATTCAACCAAGGCCATCGCTGTTCACCAATTCGCTCACCGCCGGGGCGAGGAAGGGCGGATTCGCATCATCCGCATCGAAGCCGAGCGCCGCATAGGCCGGGTTCCATGATTCCGCCAACAACGACTGCTCGACGCGCATCCGTCCGCCTTTGGAATTGCTCCAACCCGCGGCCAACAAGCGATTGCCGCGCAAATGCGCCACCATGCGCCGGGCGCAATCGGCCAGATAAGCCTCATCCTTGTTCGCCGCGTATTCGCGCAGCACGGTAAACACACCATATTCGCCCGGCTGCGTCAGGCCCAGGCGCGCCGGTTCCTCATCCGCCCCGGCCTTTTGATCGGCAATGTCCCGCAATTCCTTCAGGCGTATTTCGGCGGCCTTGTCGGCGGCGTCCTTCTGCGCCTTCAATCTCGCCAGTCTCTCGCCCAGTTGCCGATAGGTGAAGCCGCTGCCGCCGTCCTCGGAAAGCTCCGCCGTCAGGATTGCTTCCAGCGCGGCAGCCTTGTCCGCGGGTGTGGGCAAGTCTTCCAGTTTGGTGACGTAATCCTTGTCGATCTTGAACACCGGCAGCGAATCGGCGATTTCCATGAACGTGGTGTTCTGTTCGATCAATTCGCGCGTCTTGGCCGAAAGTTCGCCAAAAGTGTCGCGCGAAGCCGCTCCGCGCAGGCGGCGGCGATGCGCGATGTAGACGCTGCACAGCCAGTTGTAGGTGTAACGGTGTTCGTACAGCACCGGATCGGGCGACACCGCCTCCCACAATCGCTCGAGGCTCCTGAAATCGTGCTCGAAAATCTTGGCCGCGTCGGGGTCTTTGATGGCGCGCAGCGCGGCCAGCAGACATTCGCGCGTATCGGCAATCGCGATGCCCTTGAAACTCTCCATGCAGCGCCGCACTTCGCCCGGCACCGTGGCCTTGAGCTTGTCCCAATCGATCAGAGCCTCCTCACGGATATTCTCGTCGAAGTTCAACGCTTTGGCGAGGTTGCTGAACACGCCGAAGTAATCCACCACCAGGCCGGTACGCTTTTTCAGCGCGGGCAACGGCCGGTTGGTGCGGGCGATGGCCTGCAGCAGGTTGTGGTCGCGCAACGGCTTGTCCAGATACATCACCTGCTCGATGGGCGCGTCGAAGCCGGTCAACAGACGATCGCAGACGATCAGGATTTTCAGCGGCGCTCGCCACCTGTTCCTGTCGTCACCGAATGCCGCGTGGTTGTAGTCCTCCCACTGCTTTGGCGTCAGCTTGAAGTAGTCGATCAATTCGTCCTGTTTCTGCTTGCCGTAGTGGAAGCGCACGAGGTCGGGCTCGTCGTTCTGGCCTTGGGAGATGATGACATCGCACCATTCCGGCGGCAAACCTCTTTCCTTGAGTTTTTTGTCCAAAGCATCCTTGAGGCGCGCGCAGGCCGCGCGATCCACGCCCACCAGCTGCGCCTTGAAGCCATCGGGATCGGGGTAAGCGAGGAAGTGCTCCAGCATCTTGCCGACCACGATCTCCACGCGGTCGGGGTGCCGGGCCAGTTCCTTCCACTGCGAACGCTGGCGCTGGATCAGATCCTTGGCTTCTTCGTCCTCGACCTCCATTTCCTCGCACATCTGCTCGAAGCCGACATTCAGTTCCTTCTCGTCCACGATGAAAGGCACGCGGTCGCGCAAGTAATGCACTTCCAGCGTAGCGCCATCCTTGATGGCGCGCTTGATGCCGTAATAGCTGAGATAACGCTCCTGCTGGCCGTCCACCACCGGGCCGAAATCGCGGTGAGTATTGATCATCGCGCGATCGATCGGCGTGCCGGTCAGTCCGAAGCGGAAAGCGTTGGGCAGCTTCACCCGCATCGTCATGGCATGGCTTCCGGCGGAGTTGCCCTTCTGCGAGCGATGCGCCTCGTCCACCATCGTGATGATGTTGTCGTCGTCCAGCGGCGCGAGGTCGCCCATGCGCTGGAACGACTGTATCGTCGTCACCAGCGTGCCGCGCCACAGGCGGCGCAGCTTCTCTTTGAGGTCGTCGACGCCCATCGCCTTTTCCACGTTGGGGTAATCGCAGGCGTCGAAATCGTCGGAAATCTGCGTTTTCAGATCGCGGCGATCCACCACGATCAGCACCAAGGGATTCCTCAATGCCGCATGACGGCGCAGCTTGCAGGCCGCGAACACCATCGTCAGCGACTTGCCCGAACCCTGTGTGTGCCAGATCAGGCCGGTGCGATCCTGTGCGCTCACGAGCTTGCCGATCAGGCCGAGCGTGCGATCCACGATGTCGTTTACCGCCTCGAACTGCTGGTAGCGCGCCACCTTCTTGATGGTCTTGCCCTTCTTCGTCTCGAACACGACGAAGTGTTGCAGAAAGTCCAGCACATGCGCGGGCGTCAGGCGCAACAGGCTCTTGACCGGCAATTCCAGCGGATCGTCCGGATCGTCGGCCTCCGGCTTGGTCCACCAGCCTTTGATGTCCGGGTAACGCGATAGCCACGGCCCCCAAGTGTCGAGATGGCGCTCGATGTCGTCCTTCGTCGCATCGTGGAACAGCACCGTGCCGTAGCGAAAAGTGTCCTCGTCGGCAGCCACGCAGAACACGTTGGGCGTCAGCAACTGCGGCGCCTGGCGCTGATAGCGGTGCAACTGCCGCACGGCCTCCGGCCATTCCGCGCCGCTGGCGGTAATGCTCTTGTATTCGGCCGTCACCAGCGGGATGCCGTTGACCAGCAACACCGTATCGGCGCGGCATAGATTTGTTCCCTGCACGCGGTACTGGTTGGCGGCGGTATAGTCGTTGAGATGCTGGCGTTCCGGCTCGAAGGCGATGAAGTTTACCGTGCGCGCGCCTTCGCCGGGCGCGAGTTCCACGGTCACGCCGTCGCGCAGGCGGTCGAGGGTTTCGCGGTTGGCGGTGAGCTTGTCCGGCATGTCCATCGCGGCACGCAGCGCCCTGACCGCAAGTTTGGCCTGTTCCTGCGTGGCGACGTGATCGTTGATGCGCAGGATGGCATCGACCAGCAGCGTTTCCACCAACGGGTCCTGCAGCGGACGGTCGAACGCCGCCATCGCCTCCTCGCCGCGGAACGTCCAACCCAGCCCCTTGTCGCCGGGCGTCGCGCTGCCGTGGCCGGAAAGCCATTGCAGAATGGGCAATTCGACGTAATTGGCTTCGCTCATTTTTTCGGTGTTCCCCTCAAGTCATGGCCGCGAATCGCGTTTGGCATTCAACTCAGACGACCCAAGCGTTCGGCAGATACTGTTTGAAGACACGATCCGTCGTCGCCACGATCATCCTTTCCGACCGGGCTTGCGCCAGCAGCATTCTGTCGAAAGGATCGCGATGCAAGAGCGGCAATCCGCACAGCGCGGCCAAGTGTTCGGGCCGGATCGGCAGCAGCTGGAAGCCTTGCGCGGCAATGTCGCCGGCCACGTCCGGCGTGGGCAGATCGAGTTTTCCGATTTGGTGCTTGATCGTCATTTCCCAGGGCGACACGATGCTGACCGCCGCGCCCTCCTTGCCGACGCGCTCGATCAGGGCATCGGGGAGCGGCGCGGCCATCAGCCAGCGATAGACGACGCTGGTGTCGAGCAGCAGCACGTCAAACGCCCCGCATGGCCGATTCCTCGATCAATTTCGTGACCTCGGCGTTGGTTTCCGGGCTGTCCCAGCCGGGCGAAGCCTTGGCCTTGCCTTTCCAGGCGCCGGGCGGCTTGACCCGCGGCGCCTCGTAAGGGGCGATTCTCGCCACGGGCTTGCCGTTGCGGGCAAGAACCACGTCCTCGCCGCGCTCGACGGCGGCCACCAGACGGGACAGCGTGTTCTTGGCTTCCAGCATGTTGACCTGCATGATCGTCTCCGTTGGCCGTAGTCTAGCCAAGTTAGCCAGAAAACGGCGACATTGTCAACCGCCAGCCTTTGCGCCGGACGTACCCGTCCCGATCCGCGCCGGATCGACGCGAACCGCGCCGGTCAAGAGGTCATGCATCAGGGATTTTTTGAGTTGTTCAAGTGCAAGTAGTTTTCCGCGCAGGGCGTCCTCTAGCTGTTCAGCAGCGGAGATGACGGCAACGATTTCTTTCTGCTGATCGTCCGGCGCGCTGACGAACCAACGCGGGTAAAGGTCTTTGTTGTTCAACTGCGGAACGCCGGAACTTTCGATGTAGCGCGCCAAGTTTCGCCATTCGAGTTGGTAGCGAAAAAACTCCGGAAGGATGTCGTCGCGCACCTTGAGCGCCATCAGATTCGGGTCGAGCGCGATCGGAACTGCTGTCGTTCGCACGCGGTTTTTCAGGATCGCCGCACCGCGTTTGGCAATGATGATGGTTCCCGTAGGCAGCAGCTTGAAGCTCGGATTCTTGTGGGCGACGAAACCGATTTGCGTGGTGACGATGCGTCGCGCATTGGCGGAAAGATTGAAGTCATCCACCTTCATAAACCACGCATCGGCTTTGTCGTCGCCGCGCAGAGGCTTGAGTGCATAGACACTGTTGTTGCCGCCAGTCAGCACCGATAGCGCCTGCTTGCCTTTGAGTGCTTGCCACGATTGCGGAATCCGACCGGCTTCCGTGTCGTGTCTCGGCTCAGAGGTCATCTCGTAGTGAAACGCCGCTTGCATCAACGAAAGCCGCGTCGCCTGCGCCTTCGCAACAGCCTCCCGCGCCCGATCAATCGCCGTATCCACGGCATCGAG
>JAISSY010000104.1 GCA_031272995.1 Azoarcus sp. | reverse complement strand
AGCGTGCGCGCCACTCTGAGCACGCGATGATACGCGCGCCCCGATAGATTGAGGCGCTGCATCGCCGCTTCCAGCAGCGCCGCGCCCGCCGCGTCCGGGGCGCACAGGGATTCGACCCGTCCCGCCTCCAGGCGCGCGTTGGGCACGCCCTGCCGCGCCATCTGACGCTCGCGCGCCGCCACCACCCTTTCGCGCACGGTGGCGCTCGATTCGCCCGCCGCCCGCGTCGAGATTTCGGCGAACGACACGGCGGGAACTTCGATGGTGAGGTCGATGCGGTCGAGCAGCGGCCCGGAAAGACGCGAGCGGTAACGCGCAATCTGGTGCACCGAGCAGGTGCACGACTTCGCCGGATGCCCGGCGTAGCCACAGGGGCAGGGATTCATCGCCGCCACCAGTTGAAAGCGCGCCGGAAATTCCGCCCGCCTCCGCGTGCGCGCCACGCTCACCGTGCCGGTTTCCAGCGGTTCGCGCAGCGATTCGAGCACGCGCCGGTCGAATTCGGGCAATTCGTCGAGAAAGAGCACGCCGTGATGGGCGAGCGAAACCTCGCCCGGCTGCGGAATCGAGCCGCCGCCGATGACCGCCGAGGCCGAAGCGGAATGATGCGGGGCGCGAAACGGTCGCACGCCCCAACGCGTGGCGTCGAAAGCGCCGATGAGCGAATGCACCGCCGCGCTCTCCAGCGCCTCCTTTTCGTCGAGCGGCGGCAAGAGACCCGGCAGCCGCTGCGCCAGCATCGACTTGCCCGTTCCCGGCGGCCCGAACAGCAGCAGCGAATGGCCGCCCGCCGCCGCCACTTCCAGCGCGCGGCGCGCCTGAAACTGGCCGCGCACGTCGGCGAGGTCTGGCGCGAGGCCGGCGTCGGTCGCCCGTGGCGCGGCGGCGAAAGGTTCGATGGGCGCGTGTCCGGCGAGGTGGGCGCACACGTCGAGCAGGGAGTTGGCCGGCAGCACCGTCACCCCGCGCGCCAGCGCCGCTTCGTCGGCGTTGCCGCCCGGCAGCACGAGCGCCCGTCCCGCCTTGCCCGCCGCCAGCGCGGCGGCAAGCGCGCCGCGAATGCCGCGCAGGCTGCCGTCGAGCGAGAGTTCGCCGCAGAACTCGCTGCCGGCGAGCGCGCGCCCCTTGATTTGCCCGGAAGCGGCGAGGATGCCGAGGGCGATGGGCAAATCGAACCGCCCGCCCTCCTTGGGCAAATCGGCGGGGGCGAGGTTGACGGTGATGCGCCGCTGCGGAAACTCGAAGCGCGAAGTCACCAGCGCCGCGCGCACCCGGTCGCGCGCCTCGCGCACTTCGGTGTCGGGCAGGCCGACGAGGGTGAAGGATGGCAGACCGTTGGCCAGATGCACCTCGACCGAAACCTCCGGCGCGGCCAACCCATCGAGGGCGCGGGTACGAACGAGCGCAAGCGTCATTCCGTTCTCCAGAAAATGAGAACGGATTATGACGGATTATTCATAAAACAAGCAAAACGGATGATGACGGAAAAACGAACGGCGATGCCCTGTAGGGGCGAATAATTATTCGCCCGCCTTTGCCGCAATTACCCATTCCGCTGCAAATTGCCTACGGAACCGCCGTTGGGCGAATAATTATTCGCCCCTACTTTTCCAGCGCTGCGACGCGCTCCTCCAGCGCGGCGATACGCTCTACCGCTTTCGCCAGCAGTTCGCGTTGCACCTCGTATTCCTCGCGTTTGACGAGGTCGAGCTTCGGCAAAATGGTGGAGAGCATGGCTTTACAGTTCTTTTCGAGGTCGTGCGCCGGGGTGCCCTGGGTCAGTTCGGAAATTTTGGCGCCAACGCCGTCGAGCTTGGCGCCGATTTCATCGAGAAAACGGGGGGTGGTCATGATTGTGTTCTCCTTAAGTGACATTTCAGAGTCTACACCGCCCACAAAAACCCGATGCGCCATGATGAAGCGTGACAAATGTCACGGGCGCACCACGAAGGTGCATCCGAGGCCGTCCTTTATCTGCAAAGACCTGAATATCGGCCGCCAACAAAATGTAACAGATTGAAAAATAAAGAACTTTATCGGCTGGCACAGTGCGTGCATGGCGGAAGCCGCATGTAAACCCTCGTTCTCTCCCTCCCTATATCTCTGGAGATCACCATGCAAAAACGCATCCTTGCCACCGCCCTCGCCGCCGCGCTGGCGCTTCCCGTCGTCGCGCAAGCCGACGACGCCGCGCTGCCGATCAGCGCCAACTTGACGCTCGCCAGCGAATACGCTTTCCGCGGCGTGACGCAAACCGACGAACGCCCCGCGCTGCAAGGCGGATTCGACTACAAGCACAGCAGCGGCCTGTACGTCGGCACTTGGGGATCCAACATTTCGTGGATCGACAACGGCAAGAGCAGTCTCGAAATCGACTTCTATGGCGGTTACGCCCCGACGTTCGGCGACTTCGGTCTCGACGTCGGCGTCCTGCGTTACCAATATCCGGGCTCCAAGCATCCCAAAGCGCACACCACCGAAGGCTACGTCGGCGTGTCGTGGAAGTTCCTGAGCTTCAAGTATTCCCATGCCTTCACCAAACTCTTCGGCATTGAAAAATCCAAGGGCAGCGATTACCTCGACCTGTCGGCCGATTACGAAATCATCAAGGGTCTGACCCTCAACGCCCACTTCGGCAAGCAATACGTCGATGGCCCCACCGACAACTACAAGGATTGGAAGCTTGGCGCGACCTACTCCTACGGCGGCTTCGACTTCGGCCTGCACTACGTCGATACCGACATCGACAAGCACAACAATTTCGCCGACGAGGACGACGCCGACGCTCGCGTCATCTTCTCGATCACCAAGTCCTTCTAACTCCCTCCCGTTCAGGAGAATGCAATGAAGTTCGTTACCGCCATCATCAAGCCCTTCAAGCTCGACGAAGTGCGCGAAGCCTTGTCCGCCATTGGCGTGCAGGGCATCACCGTCACCGAAGTCAAGGGTTTCGGTCGTCAAAAGGGTCATACCGAGCTGTATCGCGGCGCGGAATACGTCGTCGATTTTCTGCCCAAGGTGAAGATCGAAGCCGCCATCCGCGACGACCTACTCGACCAGACCATCGAAGCGATCGAAAAATCGGCCTCCACCGGCAAGATCGGCGACGGCAAGGTTTTCGTCTTCGACCTCGAACAGGCCATCCGCATCCGTACCGGCGAAACCGGCACGGAAGCCCTGTAATCCCCGGAGTAAGCCAAGATGAAAAAATTGTTTGCAACCGTTCTGGCGGCGCTCGCGCTCGGCATTTCGGGCGTCGCGTTCGCGCAGGAAAGCGCCCCGGCGGGCGAACCCTCCACGGCGGTGGAAGTGATCGCGGTGGAAGCGGCCGACGCCGCGCCCGCCTCCATCGACACCGGCGACACCGCATGGCTGCTCACCTCGTCGATGCTCGTCATCCTGATGACCATCCCCGGACTGGCGCTGTTCTACGGCGGCTTGGCGCGCGCCAAGAACATGCTCTCCGTGCTCATGCACGTGTTCGTCATCGTCTGCCTGACCACGACGCTGTGGTACCTCTACGGCTACACGCTGGCGTTCTCGGGCGAGGGGTCGATCGTCGGCAACCTTGAAAAGCTGTTCCTCGGCGGCATCACCATCGACTCGGTCAACGGCACGATTCCCGAATATGTCTGGGTGGCCTTCCAATCGACTTTCGCGGCCATCACCACGGCGCTGATCGTCGGCTCCTTCGCCGAACGCATCCGCTTCTCCGCCGTGGTCATCTTCGCAGCGCTGTGGTTCACCTTCAGCTACGTGCCGATGGCGCACATCGTCTGGGGCGGCGGCTTCCTCGGCGCCGACGGCGCGCTCGACTTCGCGGGCGGCACCGTGGTGCACATCAACGCCGGTATCGCCGGCATCGTCGGCGCCATCGTGCTCGGCAAGCGCATCGGCTTCGGCAAGGAAGCGCTCACGCCGCACTCGCTGACGCTGACCATGGTCGGCGCCTCGCTGCTGTGGGTGGGCTGGTTCGGCTTCAACGCCGGTTCGGCGGTCGCCGCCAACGGTCTGGCCGGTCTGGCCTTCGTGAATACCGTCGTCGCCACCGCCGTCGCCACCATGGCGTGGTTGGTCGGCGAAGCGATCTTCAAGAGCCATCCGTCCTCTCTGGGCGCGGCTTCCGGCGCGGTTGCCGGTCTGGTGGCGGTGACGCCGGCGGCCGGTTTCGTCGGCCCGATGGGCGCGCTGTTCATCGGTCTGGCGGCGGGCTTCGTCTGCCTGTGGGGCGTCAATGGCCTCAAGAAGCTCATCGGCGCCGACGACGCGTTCGACGTGTTCGGCGTGCACTGCGTCGGCGGGATCCTCGGCGCGTTGCTCACCGGCGTGTTCGCCTCGCCCGACCTCGGCGGCCAAGGCTTCGCCGAAGCCACCGGCAGCATGGGCGCGCAGTTGTTCGTGCAAGCCAAGAGCGTGCTCTTCACCATCGTGTGGTCGGGCATCGTCGCCTTCGTCGCCTACAAGATTGCCGACCTGCTCGTCGGTCTGCGGGTTTCGGAAGAACAGGAACGCGAAGGTCTGGACATCACCTCGCACGGCGAAAGCGCGTATCACTATTGATAGACTGTTCCGGGGCCGCCTCCATCCCCCGGAACAGTTATTGGATGGCGCCCTGCGGGGCGCCATTTTTTTCTTTCACCGAAACACGATGGTCTTGGTGCCATGCACCAGCACGCGATCTTCGAGGTGGTAGTGCAGGCCGCGCGCCAGCACGGTTTTTTCGATGTCCTTGCCGTAGCGCACCATGTCGGCGACGGTGTCGGTGTGGTCGATGCGAATCACGTCCTGTTCGATGATCGGGCCTTGGTCGAGGTCGGCGGTGACGTAGTGGCAGGTGGCGCCGATGAGCTTGACGCCTTTCACCCACGCCTGATGGTAGGGACGCGCGCCGACGAAACTGGGCAGGAAGCTGTGGTGGATGTTGATGATGCGCCCCGGATAGGCTGCGCACAGGTCGACGGGCAGGATCTGCATGTAGCGCGCCAGCACCATGACGTCGCCGCGCGCTTCCTCGAACAAGCGCCGCACTTCGGCGTAGGCCGCTTCCTTGTCGTTCGCCCCGACCGGGACGTGATGAAACGGAATGCCGTGCCATTCGACGAAGCCACGAAAAGTTTCGTGATTGGAGATGACGCAGGGGATGTCTACGTCGAGTTCCTTCGCCTGCCAGCGCGCCAGCAAATCGTACAGACAATGCTCCTGCTGGCTGACGAGGATGACGAGGCGCTTCTTTTGCGCCGAATCGGCGAATTTCCACTCCATGTTCAGTTCTTCGGCCACCGGGCGAAAACGCCGCCGCAATTCGTCGAGGTCGAAGGGCAGCGAATCGGCGCGGATTTCGACTCGCATGTAGTAGCGCCCCACCCCTTCGCCATCGTCGGGCGGCTGCGCGTGCAGCGAGGTTTCGAGGATCCAGCCGCTATGCGTTGAAAAAAAGCTCGACACGCGCGAGACGATGCCGACGCGATCCGGGCAGGAGGCGGTGAGCGTGTAAGTGCGTTCGGAATCCATCGTAGAACTCAGGCCGCCGCACGCGCGAAGGCGCGGTCGATTTCAGTGCGCAGGCCGTCGTAGTCGCGCACCACCGGATATTGCGGAAACTCGCGCACGACGTTCTCCGGCGGGCAAAAGAGGATGCCGCCGTCGGCTTCGCCCAACATCGCGGTGTCGTTGTAGGAATCGCCCGCCGCCACCACCTTGAAGTTGAGTTCGTGGAAGCGTCGCACCGCCTGGCGTTTCTGGTCGGGCATACGCAGGTGGTAATCGGTGACGCGACCGCCGTCGTCCACCGACAGGCTGTGACAGAACAGCGTCGGCCACCCCAGTTGGCGCATCAGCGGATGGGCGAATTCATAGAAAGTGTCGGAGAGAATCACCACCTGATACGTCTCGCGCAGCGCGTCGAGAAAGGCGCGCGCGCCGGGCAGCGGCCCCATCGCGGCAATCGTCCGCTGGATGTCGGGCAGACCGAGGCCGTGACGCGCGAGCGCGTCGAGACGGAATTTCATCAGGCGGTCGTAATCCGGCTCGTCGCGCGTCGTGCGGCGCAATTCCGCAATACCGGCGCGCGCGGCGAATTCGATCCAGATTTCTGGCACCAGAACCCCTTCGAGGTCGAGACAGACGATACGCAACGGGAAACTCCTGAACAGGTGTGACGCGAAGGAGGCGTGATTCTATCAGTAGCATCCCGCACGAGCGCGACGCCTCTGCCGTGACATACCGGGCAGCGCCCCGTGACACGAGAGATTACCCTTCACTCGTCGCCACCCCCGCACACCATGATAAAGGTCATCCCCACTTCCAGCCTGCGGGTCGGCATGTACGTGCACGACCTCAATTGCGACTGGATCGATCACAACTTTCTACGCAACCGCTTCCTCGTCGACGACGAGAAAACGCTGCGCGAAATCGTCGCGCTCGGACACAACGAGATTTACATCGACGTCTCGAAAGGGCTGGACGTCGAGGAAGCCGCGCCGACGTTGGAAGAAACCCGCAAAAACGTCGACCGCCAGATCGACGACATCGCCCGTCGCGAAGCGCCGCACCCCACGGTGGAACTGGCCGTCGAGCGCCAGCGCGCAAAAAAGCTGCACGCCGAAGCCAACCGCATCGTGCATGGCATGATGAACGACGTGCGCCTCGGCAAGCAGATCGAAATCGAGCACATCGAACCGGTGGTGACGCGCATCGTCGATTCCATCTTCCGCCAGCAGGACGCGCTCTTGCCCTTGGCGCAACTGAAGAACCACGACGAATACACCTTCCAGCACTCGGTATCGGTGTGCGCGCTGATGTCCAGTTTCGCGCGCGCGCTGGAGATGCCGCGTGAAATCATCAAGGAGATCGCCGTCGGCGCGCTCTTGCACGACGTCGGCAAGGCGACCATCCCCGACGCCATCCTCAACAAGCCGGGCAAGCTCACCGACGCCGAATTCGAGCAGATGAAGTCGCACGTCGTGCAGAGCAAAATGTTGCTCGCCGACACGCCGGGCATCAGCCCGATCGCGCTGGAAGTAGCTTCGCAACACCACGAGCGCTACGACGGCAGCGGCTACCCGAACAAGCTCAAGGGCGAAGGAATCAGCCGCTACGGGCAAATGAGCGCCATCGTCGACGTCTACGACGCCATCACTTCCGAGCGCGTCTATCACAAGGGAATGCCGCCCACCGAAGCGCTGCGCAAAATCCTCGAATGGAGCAAATTCCACTTCAACCCGGAACTGGCGCAGGTGTTCATCCGCTCGCTCGGCATCTACCCCACCGGCTCGCTGGTGCGGCTGGAAAGCGGCCGACTGGGAATCGTCGAGGAACAGCACCCGGACAAGCTCATGCGCCCCAAGCTGCGGGTGATGTTCCACACCCGTGGCTATTACCTCGAACCGGAACTCGTCGACCTGCGCTATTCACAGGATCGCATCGTCGGCTACGAAGATTTCGCGCAGTGGAAGATCGACCCGACGGAATGGGTCGTGCGCGCCTAGCCTCGCCCTACTTCTGCGTGATCAACTGGTGAATCCGGTCGGCGCGCTGTTTCGAGCCGGGATGGCTGGCGAACATGCTGCCCTTGCCGCCCTTGTCGGTGCCGTCGAGTTTGGCGAGTTTGCGCATGGCGCTTTCGGCCGCTGGCAGATTGAAATTGTGCCGTTTGAGGAAAGCGACGCCGAACGCGTCGGCCTCGGATTCCTGCGCTTGCGAATACTGGGCGTTGACCAGCGATTCGCCGAGCGCGCCGACCAACTGCCCAAGGGTGCCGCCCGCCGTAGAGGCCGCTGCGGCGCCGGCGTGCGACAGATACGCGGTGCGCGCTTCCTTCAGACTGTGGCCGAGCTTGACGTGCCCCATCTCGTGGCCGAGCACGCTGCGCAACTCGTCGTCGGTCATCAGATCCATCAGGCCGGAATAGACGCGAATGCTGCCGTCCGGAGTCGCGAAAGCGTTTACCTCGTCGGCCATATAGACCTTGAAGTTGAGATTCATGCCGTCCTCGTGCACGAAATCCTTGGTCAGATTCGCCAAGCGGCGCGCGTAGGCGTTGTTCTGCGCCGGCACTTTATTCTTCTGATCCATCTGAACCATCGCCTTCAACGACGAGGATTTCACGTCCTCGTCGCTCACCGTGAGCGCGTTGATGACGCCCGGCGCCGCGACCAACGCCATATTGACCGCATCCGCGGTGGTGCATCCGGAAAACTGGATGGACGCGGCCAACAGGCCGGCGCACGCGACGAGACGACGATTCATGGGTGTTTTCCTCCTGCAAGCTGTTGGGTGACACGGATTGGGCGTCATTTTCCCTTATTACGCGCCCGCCGTCAGTTCCTCGAGCCGCGCCGACAGCGTCAGCCAGCGCGTTTCGGCTTCCTCGATCCAGCCGCAAAG
>JAISSY010000052.1 GCA_031272995.1 Azoarcus sp. | reverse complement strand
GGCGCCTTCATCCGGCTGGCGACCCCGATTCCGTGGGATTCGCTCGACGGTCGTCCGGTCAGCTTGGTTTTCGTGCTGCTGGTGCCGGAAGAAGCCAACGACGCCCATCTGCAACTGCTCTCCGAATTGGCGCACATGTTCAGCGACCGCGCTTTCCGCGAACAATTGCTCGCCGCGCCGGACGAAGCGGCGCTGCACGGGTTGCTGACGGGGTGGGAAGCAGCGGCGGGCGAGGCTGCCGCGCCTTAGGGCGAATGATTATTCGCCCCTATAAAAGCTACCCTCTCCATGCCCGCCGCCATCGACTATCTCGAACGCATCCTCAACGCGCGGGTGTACGACGTCGCCATCGAAACGCCGCTCGATTTCGCAGTCAATCTGTCGGCGCGGGTGCATAACCGCGTGCTGCTCAAGCGCGAGGACGCGCAGCCGGTGTTCAGCTTCAAGCTGCGCGGGGCGTACAACAAGATGGCGAACCTCGCGCCGGCGGCGCTGAAACGCGGGGTGATTTGCGCCTCGGCGGGCAATCATGCGCAAGGCGTGGCGCTGTCGGCGCAACGGTTGGGGACGCGGGCGGTGGTCGTCATGCCGAGCACGACGCCGAAAATCAAGGTCGATGCGGTGGCGGCGCGCGGCGGCGTGGTGGAACTGGCGGGCGAATCGTATTCGGACGCCTACGCGCACGCGCTCGAACTGGAAAAACGCGACAAACTCACCTTCGTCCATCCCTACGACGACCCCGACGTGATCGCCGGACAAGGCACCATCGGCATGGAAATCCTGCGCCAGCACTCGCAGCCGATTCACGCCGTGTTCTGCGCCATCGGCGGCGGCGGGCTGGCGGCGGGGGTGGCGGCCTACGTCAAGCGGCTGCGGCCCGAAACCAAGGTCATCGGCGTGCAGACGGTCGATTCCAACGCCATGGCGCGGTCGCTCGCCGCCGGCAGACCGGTGACGCTGGAACAGGTGGGGTTGTTCGCCGACGGCACCGCCGTCAAGCGCGTCGGGGACGAAACCTTTCGCCTCTGCCGCGAATATCTCGACGGCATCGTCGAAGTCGACAACGACGCCATCTGCGCCTCGATAAAGGACGTGTTCGAGGACACGCGCTCGATTCTCGAACCCTCCGGCGCGCTCGCCATCGCCGGGGCGAAGGAATATGCGCGCCGCAACCGGCTGCGCGACAAGACGCTGGTGGCGGTCGCCTCCGGCGCCAACATGAATTTCGACCGCCTGCGCTTCGTCGCCGAGCGCGCCGAACTGGGCGAGCAGCGCGAAGCGGTGCTGGCGGTGACGATTCCCGAACGGCCCGGCTCCTTCCTCAAGTTCATCCAGTTGCTCGGCAAGCGCAACATCACCGAATTCAACTACCGCTACGCCGACGCGCAAGAGGCGCACATCTTCGTCGGCGTCACCATCCACAACCGCGCCGAAGTGGCGCGGCTGGTCGAACAACTGGCGCGGCACGACCTGCCCGCCGCCGACATCACCGACAACGAGATGGCGAAGACCCACGTGCGCTACATGGTGGGCGGCCACGCGCCGCTGGCCGAAAACGAAGTGCTCTACCGCTTCACCTTTCCGGAGCGACCCGGCGCGCTCACCGATTTCCTCACCCACCTGCGCTCGCAGTGGAACATCAGCCTGTTCCACTACCGCAATCACGGGGCGGACTTCGGCCGCGTGCTCGCCGGCATGCAGGTGCCGCCCGCGGACAAGGCCGCTTTCGCCGATTTTCTCTCGCGCCTCGGCTACGAATACGTCGACGAGACCGCCAACCCGGCTTATCGCCTGTTCCTCGGTTGAGCCGCGTTTGGCGCGTCGACGTGTTATCGTTGCAGACTTCCGTGGGTCACCAGGCAATTCCGACCGACCGTCTGCAAGATGGGTAAACGCTACCGCTTCCTAACCGCCGATATCGCTTTCGCGGCCGTGCTCGTGTTGTGCGCGGCGCTCGCGGTTCTGGCCTACTTCTATCAGGCGGACGCAGAACTCCAGCAACAGTGCAGGATTCATCTCTCGGTCGCCAGACGCGACGCCGCCTACATCACCCGCGACACCGGCCAGTTGTTGCTCGACATCGACCGCGCCTTGCAGACGATGCTCGAGGCGACCGGCAACAAGTCGCCGCAGGAAAGCACTCTCCAGCACGTGCGGGCCAATTTCCCCTATTTGCGCTCGCTCTCCCTCGCCGACCGCGACGGCAAGGTATTGGCAAGCACCGCCCCGGACAACGTCGGCCAGACCGTCGACACGAGCCAATGGCTCGCCCTCGCGCTGACGCCGGGCAACGAGTTGCGTCTCGGCCTCACCCACGCCGGCCGCGATTTGTCCAGTGGCATGCCGCTCACCGACAACGCCCGCGCCACGCCCGACATTGGTTTCATTCCCCTCGCCCACCTGCGCCAGACCGGTGACGGCGCGGTCGAGATGCTCATCGCCACCATCGACGTCGGTCACCTGAAGCGTCAGACCGCCGCGATGCTGGAGGAGACGCCGGGCACGCGCGTCGCGCTGGTGCGCACCGACGGACTGCGCATGCTCGACACCGCGCCCTCCGACGCCGGATTGTCGATGATCGAACGCGACATCGTCGAACGCTGGAAGAACGGCGAAACTGAAGGCGTGCGCGAACAGGAAGCCATCGACAGCCGCAACTGGATCATCGCGCACCAGTTGCATCCCTCCCTGCCGTTCGGCGTCATCTGGGCCGCTGACAGCAACGCGCTGCTCGCCGCTTCCGCCCCGGCGCGCCGCAATCACCTCACCGCGCTGCTCTCGATGCTCGCCGGCATGATCTGCGCGCTGTTCGGCTACGTATTCTTCCGCTACTCCACCCGTCACGAGCGCGAACGCCTCGCCCAGACCGAAGCGCAACGCCGCCTGCTGGAGAGCACGCTCAACGCCTGTACCATCGCCATCGTCATCACCCGCCGCGACGGCATCGTCGAATGGGCCAACCCGGCCTTCACCGCTCTCACCGGCTACGAAGCCGCCGAAGCGGTCGGCAAGAATCCGGGCGCGCTGTGCAAATCCGGCATCCAGTCGGGCAGTTTCTACGCCCAAATGTGGCAAACCATCCTCGACGGCCGCGTCTGGCGCGGCGAGTTGGTCAACCGCCGCAAGGACGAAAGCCTCTACGACGAATTGCTCACCATCTCGCCGGCGTTCGACGCCGACGGGCAAATCCAGCACTTCATCGCCACCAAGGAAGACTTCACCGAACACAAGGCGGTGCGCGAAGAACTGGAAGTGGCGCACTCGCACCTGAAAGCCGTGGTGGAGAACTTCCCCGGCGCGCTGGTGATGGAGGACACCTTCGGACGCATCGTCCTGCTCAACCAGTCCATCTTCGACCTGCTCGGTCTGCCCGGCACCAACGATTACGTGCTCGGTCGCCCGATTTATCCGTTGATGGTGTTCACCAGTCAGGTCGCCGAGGACGGACAAGCCTTCCTCGACCGCGTCGAAGAATTGCGCGCCGGCGCGCGCCCCGAATACGGCGAGGAAATCCACTTCAAGGACGGGCGTTGGGTCGAGCGCGATTTCATCCCCATTCGCCTGCACGACAACCTGATCGGCTACCTCTACATCTATCGTGACATCTCGCAGAAGAAGCGTCACGCCCGCGAGTTGTGGCAGTTGGCCACTTCCGACCCGCTCACCGGCATTCCCAACCGCCGCGCCTTCTTCGAGAGCATCGAGCGCGAACGCGCCCGGCTGGCGCGCTACCCCGGCGAAGCGGCGATCCTGATGATGGACATCGACCACTTCAAGCAGATCAACGACACCCACGGCCACGCCGCCGGCGACGCCATGCTTTGTCACATCGTCCGTCAGGTGAAGAAACTGCTGCGCGAATCCGACACTCTCGCCCGTCTCGGCGGCGAGGAATTCGCCGTGCTGCTACCGCAGGCGAGCCGCGACGGCGCGCTCGGTCTCGCCGAACGGGTGCGCAAGGTGCTCGAAGACAACCCGTTGATCTACAACGACACGCCCATCCGCGTCACCACCAGCGTCGGCGTCACCTCGATGACCGCCGACGACCTCAACACCGACCAGACGCTATCTCGCGCCGACCACGCCCTTTACGAAGCCAAGCGCAAGGGGCGCAACCGGGTCGAGGTCAATTAGCCGCGCCCCGGTCGCGTCGTTCTCCTCTACTTCGCTACCGTCTTCGGCCCCCAGTTGCCGGGTTGGTATGGACGCACCGTCGCGCCGACAGGAAGCACACCGCCGTTATAGACGCTGGCCGCCGACGAGACGCCGCCGTCCGCGCCCATCGGGTCGGAGCCGTCGGTCGTAACGTAGACTGTCGCACCCGCGTTCGGGTTGGTAAGCACGAAGCCGCCGTTCGAGGCCGTCGCCCTGACCGCCGCCAGTGTGTGCGCCATACCATACTTGGCCCACTGTTGGAGGTTGAAGGAGACGCGGTCGTCGATCTGGCTCAACACCTTGGCGTTGTTGGCGAGCCAATCGTTGTAGATCGTGGCGCGCGCCGCCATGAAGGCCGCGTCAAGCCGGTACACGTCGGTCAGTTCGGCGATGTTGGCCGTTATCAGGCTGGAGACGTTGTCCGCCGACAGCGGGGCGCCCGCCGCGCCGCGCAGGTCGCCCGAATTCGGGCCAATCTGCTTCAGTACGAGGTCTTTCACCAGCGTCTTGAACTCCAGATTGCCGGCAGTGGCGACGGTGCTATCGCCCGAGAAGGCGCCGAACATCTCGCCCGCGCCGCGCCGCGCGCGCGCCAATGCCCACTTGTAGCGATAGGTGCCGCAGCCGCCCGCGAGCGCGTAGGCGCCGGTGCCGGTGCGGCCGTTGTTGAAGAAGGCACCATCGGTGTCATTGACGTTGAAGCGCATCTTGCCGCTGTCCTGCAACACCTTGTTGCTGATCACAGCGTTCCATTCGCACTCGGTGTCGATGAACATGAACATGATCTGGGTGTTGATCAGACTAGCGACGTCGACGTACTTCTTGAACTTCTGGAAGTCCTTGGCGCGCGCCGTGGCCAGCACCTCTTTCATGATCGCCGGGTCGCCGTCGCCATCCTCGACGATGCCGGGTACGAAATAAGCGTCTTGGAAGCTCACCTTGGTATTGTCGTCGTTGTCGATGCCGAAATAGGTCTCGAACAACTGCGTGCCGTAGTCCTCGCGCATCGTCTTCACACCCATGTACTTGCCGTTATAGAAGTAATGCACGTAACGGTCGGCGAGCGCTAGTTCTCCCATCTGCTTGGCGAGCGTGTTGGTGACCTTGTCGTCGAAGCGGTTGTAACCGAGGTTGTAAATGTCCGCTTGCGGCCCGTCCTGCCCTTCGTGCAGTTCGAGCTTCGGATACTTGGACGGCTGCGCGAAGACGTCGCCCGCCACCGGTTTAAAGAACTGATATTCGGCCTTGCCGGCGCCGTAAGCCTTCTTGAAGCGCACGGCGATACCGGCGTTGAACTGTAACGAACTAACCTGACCGAACTTCTTCACCCCTGCGGGCGAAGTGAAGTTCTCTTCGCCCAAATGCTTGGCGATGAACTCGAATGAATCGGGATCGTATTCGAGGCGTTGCACCTCGGCGCGATCACCGGCGATCGAGATGATCGGCAGTTCGCCCAAAGCCTGCGCGTACTGCTGCTCCGTGATGATGCGAGCCTTGTACAGCCAGCGCACGCCGACGACCTTCTCGCGGGCGAAGTTGTCGCGCAACACGTAGGTGTGGCTGAGAACGCCGCTGTGGCCGGCCGCGTCGTAGGCAATGGCGCGCACGATGCCGGTCTCGCCAATCGGAATCGAGCCTCCGGACAACAGCGTGCCCTTGTCCTTGCCCGGCGCGGTGCCGTCGGTGGTGTAACGCACCGAAAGGCCCGATTTCGACGGTGTCAACGTCAAATTGAAGCCAGTGTCGTACAGACCGCGTTCACGCGAGAAAGTAAGGCCGTACAGAATTTGCCCCTTGGCGTTGGCCTTGCCATAGGAAGGTTCGACGAACAGCGTGCCGGTGGCGGCACCGTCGGTCGTGCGACCGTAGGATTGGCCATAGATTTGCTTCGGATAGGTGAAGGAATCTATGTCCACCTCGCCGGCAGCGTGGTTGACCAGCAACAGCGTCGCGTCGCTCTTCAACTCGAACGCGCCGTGGGTGACGCCCTTTTCCGGTTTTTCGTCGAAGGTCACGACGCGATAGCCGCGCGCCGGAATCAGCAGGCCGGCGAAATCGTGGTAGTTCTTCTTGTTGCTGTTCTGGTAGATGCGAATGTTCGCGTCCAGCAACACCGCCTTGTCGTTGGCGTTGTAGAACTCGACCCACGTGTCTTCGTTGTCGGCGGTACCCTTGGCGGAGAGTTCGTTGATAAACACGTTGCGAACCGCCGCGCCCTTGAGGAGCGCGCCGTCCGTCCAGTCGCCGTGTTCGTACTCAATGACCAACTTGGGCGGATAAGCCGTGCCGCCTTCGTAGACCGCGCCGATGTAGTTGTCGCCGCTGATGAGGAAAGCGAGCGTGCCGCCGTCCTCCCAACCGTTCAGACGCTGCTCGAGAATCAGGTCGGCCAGATTCGGCGACCGCACCACCTGCCGCGCGGCAGTGAAGCTCGCCTGCGTCCACGGCACGGCGATTTCGCTGTACGTGCGTTTGCTGAGGTTATAGGCGACGACGGCGTACTGCGCAGCGTCGCCCAATTCAGTGCGCACTTCCATGTTGGAGACGCGATTAGCGACCGGGGTCAGCGTCGTGAATTCAAGGTAGGCATTGGTGACCCGCGCATTGGCCGGCAGTTTGACGTTCGGAAAACGGAAGCCCGAAATCTGCCGGTACGGCAGCGTCAGACTCGTCGACCAATAGCCGCCGATCTGCATCGAGTCGCCCCACGAAATCGCGCCCGCCGTGCCGTATTCTTCGGCGTCGTTGCGGTAATCGGTGATGGTGGCGGTGTAGGTGCCGACCTGCTGGCTGGCGGTGTTGGCCTGCCCTTGCGAGGGAGTGAAGAACACCACGCCGTTGGCGGCGCCGTCGGGCACGCGCCCGAAGGATTGCCCCGCCAGATGCGCGCCGTAAGCGAAGGTGCCAAGCGTCGTTTCGGATTGCCCCGCCCGCTGCACCAGCGTCAGGGTCGCCGCGCTCTTGAGCGTGAATCCAGCGTGATCCGGGCCTTGCGCGGTCGCGCCGTCGAAGTAGACGATGCGGTAAGCGTGCGCCGGAATCAGCAGCCCACCGAAATCGTGGTACGTCGCCTTGTCGGCGTCCTGATAAAGACGCACGGAAGCGTCGAGCGCAACCGGCTTGTCGCCCGCGTTATACAACTCGACCCACCCCGTGCCGTCATTGGCGCCGACGGCGGCCACTTCGTTGATGAACACGCGGGCGAGCGCCGCGGCGCTCTTGTCGACCACGCCCTCGGTCCAGTCGCCGTATTCCCATTTGACGACGAGTTTGGGCGGATAAGCGGTACCGCCTTGATAAACGGAACCGATGAAGTTGTCGCCATCGATCAGGAAGGCGAGCGTGCCGCCGTTCGTCCAGCCGTACAGACGTTGTTCGAGGATGAGGCTGGCCAGATTCGGCGTACGCACATATTGCCCGGAAGTCGAAAAGCCGTGCTGCTGCCACGCGACCGTCGAAGCGCCATACGTGCGCTGGCTGATGCTGCGCGCCGTGGTGGTGTATTGCGCCGGGTTGCCCAACTCGGTGCGGATGGTCATGTTGGAGACGCGGGTGGTCTGCGAATCGCTGTGGAAGCGGAATTCGAGATAGGCGTCAGTGACTCTGGCGTTGTCGGGCAACTGCACGCCGGGGAAGCGGAAAGCGGAGATCTGCTTGTAGGGCGCGGTGAGCGACGTCGACCAGTAACCGCCGATTTGCATCGAATCGTTCCAGGAAATCACGCCCGCCGTGCCGTATTCCTCCGCGTCGTTGCGGTAGTCAGTAATGGTGGCGGTGTAGGCGCCCGATCCGGTCGCCATCCCCACCAACGCACCGGCCGTGGCACTGACGCTGGCTGCGGTCGACTGCGTACCGCTCGCCGTCGTCGTCAGTGCGGCGTCAAGGGGCGCGGTCGAAGCTGCGGCGACGCTTTCGGCCGACGCGCTGGAAGGCGCGAGCCAACGATTGAGACCGGCGTCGAACGCCTTGGCGAAATTGCCGTAATAACTCCAACCGCCGGTGCAGGCCGCATCGGTGCTGGCATTGCCGGCCGCAGCCTGCCCGACGAATCTGTGGGTGGCGCCGTCGAACAACCCGGCGCCGGCCGCCCCGGCTTCGAGGTTGCCGACGTTCCAATGCACTTCGACGTAGGGCGCATCGGCAGCCGATTCCGTCCACAAGGACGTTTCATTCCAGTCAACGTAGCGGTTCACCGTGCCATAGACGGCGCTCTGCGGGGCGTCCGCCGGTTGCAGGACGCTGGCGACGGCGCGGGCGTTCGGCAGCGTGCTGGCTTGCCAGCCCGCGAACACCGCCCCGGCGGGCGGCGCGGCGTTCAGGCGCAGGAAAGCGGTGGCGGTGCCGGCGTCGCGGTAAAGCAAAGCGGCACCGCCGGGTACGGTTTGACGCCGCGAGTCGAGCGTCGTGCCGCCGCAAGTCGTAGCGCGCTCGAACCAGTACGTCTGCACGGTCGAGGCCGCCGCCTGATCGGGTACGCAATCGCTGGCGGTCAGCACGTAGGGGATGGCGCTGGCCGTATCGGTGTCGTTCAACAGAGTGGCGCTGCAATAAACACTATCGCCGTTCTGCCAAGTCACCAACGCGCGCGTAGTCGCCCGGCTCGCTTCGTCCGCTTCGGCCTTGCAGGCAGGCGCAACAGCACAAGCGGCGCTTGCAGCGTCGCGCGGCGCCTTGTAGAGATGAGAGATTGCCGGCACCGCGACCGCGACCGCATCGGCCGCCGTTCCCGCCGGCAACAGGATTTCGACGACGATTTCCTCGCCCCACGTTGCCGGCGTCCACCATGTCTTGGCCGCATCGCCGCTCACGCCCGCCGCGACGTTGGCGGCGAGCACAGCGCGGATTTCCGCTCCGGTAAACACGAAGGCGTAGGTATCGGTCGGCGCACGCACGCGCACCGATGCCGCGTCCGGCAAGGCGTTCACCCGCACGGCCGCCCTCATGCCAAGCGCACCCGGCGACACGACGGACAGAGCGCCCACCCGGCCACCGTTGGTCAGCGACTGCCAACTGAGTTTGGCACGAGTCGCCGCGTCGTCGGCAAACGCCGTCACGGCGCGCCTGAAGCCCATGCGGTACGGCCCGACGATGCGCGCCGCCGCCGGATCGAGCAGCGCCACCGGCACTGTGGCGGCGTCAAGCGCGACACGCGCCGAAGCGTCGACGCCGACGACGGCAATTTGTGCAAAACGCGCCGCGCTGGCGCTGTTTTCGGGCGCAATCGCGGAATCGACGGTGCGGATGGTTTGTGCAAAAACGGGAGTCGCCGAACTGGCGCAAATCAGGGCAAGCGACAACAAAAACGGGCGAACGGCAAGGCAGCGTTTCATTTTTGACACCCCTCGTATAAACCGCAAAATCACGCTGATTCGTGAATTATTTCGTAGTAGCATTTATTGTTCCGTTTATTCAAAATATTGAAATAGTTACATTTTTTAAGTAACAAAATCAAAAATGTAAAAAAAAGTGACAAAACGTTACACCACGCCTCAAAGCTCCGCGGGCGCGCGTTTCGCGCCGTCGCGTCGTCAGGAATGTGCCGGGGCGCGTTATTTTTTACGTAATGAAGCGCCCGCTTCCGTCACCAGCCAATCGAGGGCGCAATCGTGCGGCTGCGGCAGCACGTCCGCGACGCGCCCGGACTCGAACCCGACCCCCACCGTCAGCGGCCGCATCGTCGCTAGCGTGCGGTCGAAGTAACCGCCGCCGTACCCGAGCCGGTAACCGCGCGCATCGAACGCGTTCAACGGCACCAGCGCGACCTCGGGCGTCACCACCGCCCCCCGCTCCGGATACGGAATGCCATAGCGGTCGCGCCCCAGTTCCATGCCCGGCAGCCAACGCCTGAAAACCAGCGGCGCGGCGCGTTCGACCACCACCGGCAGCGCCGCGACGCGCTCTGCGTCGGCGGCGAGCCAGCGCGTCACCCACGGACGTACGTCCGCTTCGGCGCGGTAAGGCCAGCAGAACGCCAGCGTCCCAAAAGCGGGCAGACGGGCGAACAGTTCGTCGAGATGACGGGCGATGGCCGCTTCCCAGTCAGCACGGATTGCGGCGGGCGTGGCCTCGCGGGCGGCGAGCGCCTGCGCGCGCAACGCGGCGCGGCGCACGCTCGCTTCGTCCCCTCTCGTCGTCGCCATCGCGTTTAGCCCCCTTGTCGTTCGCCGTTCAGGCCGTCCATTCTAAGGAACAAGCGATGACGAATCACCCAAAAAATTTCATCGTCAAACCCGTGCATATTCAGTATGGGCAACCATGACCCCAAGAGGATAATTCTTCACGATTTTCGTCGGAGGGGTCGAAAATGCTGGAAAGATTTCAACGTCTGCCCATGACGCGCCAATTGCTGCTCGGTATCGCCGTGTTGGCGATAATCGGCATCGTGGCGCTCGGAATATTCCTGTCGAAATATTCGAGTCAGGTCGCGGCGCGCGAAGCGGCCGTCTTGCTGCAATCTAACATCGACCTCATCGGTCGCACCTTCGCCTTCGCCAACGAGGTGCTGGAAAAGCCGGCGCGGGATGCGCTCGAACTGCTCAAAAGCAATCTGCCGCCCGCCACGCTCACCGGCCGGCGCGTACCGCTCGACGGCACGCCGCGCCCGGAATACACCTTCGGCGACGTTCCCGCCGTGGGCAATCAGGCGCTGTTGCTGAAGTTTCGCGAAGAACATCCGGGTCACGACGTCGCCTTCCTCGTGCGCGACGGCGCCGCCCTGTTCCGCGCCTCGACCCTGCTGAAAAAACCCGACGGCAGCTACCGCATCGACACCGAAGTCACCGACGACTACGCCAAGGTGGTGCTCGACGGCAAACGATACACAGGCATGATCGACCGCGCCGGCAAGCGCTACGCGCTCGTCGTCGACCCCTTGGCCGACTCTGCGGGCACGGTTTTCGGCGCCATCAGCATGCGGGTCGACATCAGCGACGCCGTCGCCGTGATGCTGGAAAAGATCCGCACCGTCGTCATCGGCAAGAGCGGCTATCCCTACGTGATCGCCGAGGCCAAAGGCGACGTGAAGGAACCGTATCTGGTCATGCACCCGGTCGATCATGGCAAGAAGTTCTCCGAAGTGTCGGAAGCCTCGCGCCACTTCATCACCCGCGCCCTCGAACAGAAAAACGGACTCTCGCTCTACGACATGGATTATCAGGGCGGCAAGCGCACCAAGCTCGTCATCTTGCAGGAGTGGCCCGCACAGGGCTGGATCATCGCCGCAGGTTCGTGGCTGGACGAATTCACCGCCCCCTACGACCGCCTGCGCACCGTCACTCTCATCGCCATCGTCGCCATGGTGGTTCTGTTGCTGGCGGCAATCGCTTTTCTCATCCACATGCAGTTGCGCCCGATGGAAAGCATCACGCACGGGCTGAACGCCATCGGTCATGGCGTGCTCACCGAGCGCCTGCCGACGCGCGCCGATTCCAACAGCGAATTGGACATCGTGGCGCGCGGCATCAACGCCGCCGCTACCGCCATGAGCACGCTGGTCGACACCCTGCGCCATTCCGCCGACGAAGTGGCGCGCTGCACCGGCGACACCTCGCAATCGGTGGTCGAACTCGAAGGCCAGATCGCCCAACTCGCCAGCGGCACGCAGGAGATGAGCGCCAGCACCGAGGAACTCACCGTCTCGATCGAAACCGTCTCCAGAACCGCCGAGGAGGCCGACACTTTCGCCGCCAACGCGGTCGACGAGGTCGAACAGGGCAAACAGGTCATGCTGGAAGCCATCCGACACATGCAGGACGTGGAAAAGCGCGTCGACACGGCGTTGGAGAAAGTGGAGGAACTGGAAAGACACTCGAACGAGATCGGCAAGGTGGTCGTGGCCATTCGGCAAATCGCCGACCAAACCAATCTGCTGGCGCTGAACGCCGCCATCGAAGCGGCGCGCGCCGGCGAAGTCGGGCGCGGTTTCGCCGTGGTCGCCGACGAGGTGCGCAAGCTCTCGGAGGAATCCTCGCATTCGGCGGGCGAAATCGGCGAAATCCTGCGCCGCGTCGGCAGCGGCGTCGACGAGGTGCAAACCGTCATCCAGCAGGCCGCCGAGGAAGCGCGCAAGAGCGGCGAGGCAAGCACCGGGGCTGAACACGCGCTTTCCGGCATCGAGGAAGTCTCCAAGCGGCTGGCCGAATCCTCGCGCGGCGTCGCCGAGGCGATGCGCGACCAACTGGTCGAATCGCAGACCATCGCCAAACGCATCGAGGCCGCCTCGTCGGTGGCGGAAGAAAACGCCGCCATCGCGCAACGTGTGGACGAGAACGCCGCCCACCTCGGCAAACTGGCCGAAGGTCTGGAGCAAGCGGTACAGAAATTCAAGACCGCGGAGACTAACTGAGGCTGCCGCGAAACATCCGGTTGGCGAGGACTCCGGCCACTGTGATAAGGTCGCGGCGGTTTACCGCAATGAAAACCGACCTGCCCCGGAGTCCCACGGATGTTCAGAAAAATAACCACTCGCGCCGCAACCGTTCTGGCGGTGGCGTGCCTGCTTCCCGCCGCCGCTTGCGGACAGTCGTCGTCGCCGGGCGAACCGCCGTCGTCGGGCGACCCCTTCGCCGACGGCGAGGCGCGCTTCCTCGCCGCGCGCGACGCCGTGCGCAGCGGCGACCGCGAAACGCTGGAGACGCTCGCCAGTCAAACCAACGGACAACCGCTCGACGCCTACGTGCACTACTGGCTGCTGCACAACGGTTTGGCGCGGCCGGAGCCGCCGTCGATAGAAGAACTCAACGCCTTCATCGACGAACAATCCGGCACATATCTGGCGGAAAAGTTGCGCGGGGACTGGCTGCGACGGCTGGCGCGCGATAGCGATTGGGACACTTTCCTCGCCCTCTACCCCAAACTGCAAAAACCCGACGGCGAAATGCGCTGTCTGGAATGGAACGCGCGCCTGCTGCGCGGCGACGACCGCAAGGTGCTCGACGAAGTGGCGAAAAGTTGGGATTCCTTCACTTTCGTCGATAGCGCCTGCGGCCCGGTGCTGCGCGCGGCGGTAGGTCGGGGACGGGTGAGCGAGGAAAAGGTGTGGCAGTTGTTCCGACGCCGCGCCGACACCCGTTCGCCCTCGCGGGCGCGCCCCATTCTCGATTCGTTGGCGGGCAGCGCCGCGGTCAAGAACTATCGGCTGGCGCTGCGCAATCCGCGTCGCTATCTCGACCGTCTGCCGAAAAAATGGGCCAACAGCCGCAGCGGTCGCGAAGTGGCGCTGGTGGCGGTGGCGCGGCTGGCGAGAACCGACGTCGATGCCGCCCATGCGCGCTTCCTGCGCGTCTCGAAAAGCCTCGACGGCGGCCAGCGTGCGCACGGTTGGGCGACGCTGGCGCATCGCGCCGCGCAGGATCACAAGGCGTCGGCGGCAATCTGGTATCGCAACGCCGGCGATTCCGCCCTCATCACCGCCGGGCAACGCGCCTGGCGCGTGCGCGCCGCCCTGCGCGACAACCACTGGCAGGACGCCATCGCCGCCATCGACAAACTCCCCGGCGACGAACGCGTCTTGCCGGAATGGATTTACTGGCGCGGACGCGCGCTCAAAGCCACCGGCAAGACGACGGAAGCCGAAAAGGAATTCAACCGCATCGCCGCCGAACCGACCTTCTACGGCATCCTCGCCGCCGAGGAACTGGGGCGGCCGTTCGATCCGCGCGCCGCTCACTCCCTTTCTTCCACGGAAGCAGCCGCCGTGGCGCAAGACGACATTGGCAAGGACGACGCCTCCGGCGACAGCGACGACGCCGCGGCCGCCGAGGGCGAGGACAACGGCGGCGGCGACGGCACCGACAACGGCGGCGACGTCTCCGAACCCTTCCCGCCGCTCACGCCGTCGGCGACCATCGTCAGCGGCCCAAGCGCCGACAAACACCCCGGTTTCGCGCGCGCGTTGGCGCTGTTCCGTCTCGACATGCGGCTCGAAGCGATACGGGAATGGAACTTCGCGCTGCGCGGGCGTGACGAGAAATTCCGCCTCGACGCCGCCAAACTGGCGTTGAGCAATCATCTCTACGACCGCTGCATCACCTCGGCCGAACTCGCCAATCCGGCGGGAGCGTGGGAGTTGCGCTATCTGACCCCCTACCGCGAAATCATCGCGCCGCACGCCGCCGCCAAACAGATCGACATCGACTGGATCTACGGCATCATGCGACAGGAAAGCCGCTTCGTCATTCCGTCGCGCTCATCCACCGGCGCGCAGGGGTTGATGCAGGTGATGCCGCGCACCGCCAAGCTGGTGGCCAAACATCTCGGCATTTATTACCACCCCGGCCTGTTGCGCGACCCGGAGATGAACGTCGAACTCGGCACCGGCTACATGCGCATGATTCTCGACGACCTCGCCGACGACGAAGTGCTGGCGGCGGCGGGCTACAACGCCGGCCCCGGGCGGGCGCGGCGCTGGCGCGACACCGTGACGCTCGAAGGCGCGCTCTACGCCGAAACCATCCCGTTCGACGAGACGCGCGACTACGTCAAACACGTCATGACCAACACGGTGATTTACACCGCGTTGCGCACCGGCCAGCCGCAATCGCTCAAGGCGCGGTTGGGCGTCGTCGCGCCGAAGTGAACACGAGCCAGACCATGCGCGCCTACATCGTCGGCGGCGCCGTGCGCGACGCCCTGCTCGGCCTGCCGGTGAAGGATCGCGACTGGGTGGTGGTGGGCGAGACGCCGGAGGCGATGGTCGCGCGCGGTTTTCGCCCGGTGGGGCGGGATTTCCCGGTTTTCCTGCACCCGGAAACGCACGAGGAATACGCGCTGGCGCGCACCGAGCGCAAAAGCGGCCACGGCTACGCCGGCTTCGTCTGCCACGCCGCTCCCGACGTGACGCTCGAAGACGACCTGTCGCGGCGCGATCTGACCATCAACGCCATCGCGCGCGAGGCCGACGGCACGCTGATCGACCCCTACGGCGGCGCGCGCGACCTCGAAGCCAAGGTGTTCCGTCACGTCGGTCCCGCCTTCGTCGAAGACCCGTTGCGCGTGCTGCGCGTGGCGCGCTTCGCGGCGCGGTTGCCGGATTTCACCGTCGCGCCCGAAACCCTCGCCCTGATGCGCGCGATGATCGCCAGCGGCGAACTCGACCATCTGGTGCCGGAGCGCGTCTGGCAGGAACTCGCGCGCGGACTGATGGAAGCGACCCCGTCGCGCATGTTCGCGGTCTTGCGCGATTGCGGCGCGCTCGCCGTCGTGCTGCCCGAACTCGACCGCCTGTTCGGCGTGCCGCAACCGCCGAAATATCACCCCGAAGGCGACGCCGGCACCCACACGCTGATGGTGGTCGACCAAGCGGCGCGCGCCGGGCACGGGCTGGAAGTGCGTTGGGCCTGCGTGGCGCACGATTTCGGCAAGGGCGAAACGCCCGCCGACATCCTGCCGCATCACTACGAACATGAGGCGCGCGGCGCGCGGCTGGCGAAAGCGGCTTCCGAACGCCTGCGCGCTCCCGCCGCCTGTCGCGATTTCGCGACGCTGTTCGCGCGCGAGCACGGCAATCTCGGCCACGTCGCCGAAATGCGTCCCGGCACCATCGTCGACGTGCTAGAGCGCTGCGACGCGGCACGGCGACCGCAGCGTTTCCGCGATTTGCTCGACGCCTCGGCCTGCGACTGGTTCGGGCGTGGCAACGCCCCCGCCGAGCCGTGGCCGAGTCTGGAGCGCTGGACGCGCGCGCTCGCCGCTTTCCTTGCCGTCGACGCCGGCGCTATCGCCCGCGCCACGCCAGATTCCGTAAAAATCCCATCCCTCCTCCATGCCGCGCGCGCCAACGCCGTGCGCATTGCACTGCAAGGTGACTGACCCCGCGCTAGAATCTCCCCACCGTGAAAACGGTTTAATCCTCCCCGACCAATAAAAAATGAAAACCGCAATGGCCACCGCTGCCGCCCCTGCTTCGACTTCCCTCGAAGTTCTCGACTTTCCGCCCACCTCCTCCCCCGCTCATCCCACGCCGCTGCTGTTCGTGCACGGCGCTTACGTCGGCGCGTGGTGTTGGGAAGAACACTTTCTGCCATGGTTCGCGAAAAAGGGCTGGTCGGCGCACGCGCTGTCGCTCTCCGGTCACGGCCACAGCCGTGGGCGGGTCGATCTCGACAATCTGTCGATTTCGCATTACGTCGCCGACGTCGCCGAAGTCGCCGCCAGTCTGCCGACACCGCCGGTGCTGATCGGCCACTCGATGGGCGGCATGGTGATACAGAAATATCTCGAAAAGGCCACTGCGCCCGCATGTGTGCTGATGTCCTCGGTGCCGCCGCAGGGGCTGATCAGCTCCGCCCTCGGCATGTTGTTCGCCACGCCGCATTTGCTCATGGATCTGAACCGCATCATGGGCGGCGGCGAGCCGAGTCTGGATTCGCTGCGCGAGGCGCTGTTCCATCAGCCGATCTCGCGCGAAAAACTGCAACACTACTGGCGGCTGTCGCAGCCCGAATCGCACCGCGCGCTATGGGACATGACCTTCTACGATCTGCCCCGTCCGTCGCGCGTCTTCCGCCCGCCGATGCTGGTGCTAGGCGCCGAATACGACCGCCTGATCTCTCCGTCGCAAGTGCAGATGACCGCCCAGACCTACAACGTCAAAGCGGAAATCTTCCCGCGCATGGGGCACGGCCTGATGCTCGAACGCGACTGGGAAAAAGTCGCGACCCGCATCGACCAATGGCTGTCGTCGCGCAACCTGTAAGTCCCCCGGCGTGACGGATTGCGCGGTGCGTCAAGGCGCCGCGCTCAAGACAGACCTCCCGCGTCCGTAAATGGTCTTGACAACAGACCAGAAGGACAAGACGGAGGCCATCATGTTGATTGTCATGAGCATTGAAGACGGAAAAATCGTCCGTGAGCCCGTGACGGTCGAGCCGGAAGCTCGCCCCCTGACTCCGGCCATGTATCCCCAACTCCAATTGCAGATTCTAAGTCTCCCTCCCAAGGCGGTTTGCCCACCGCCTCCCTTGGATATCGACGCGTTTCTCGCAGCGTTCGATGCCTGAATCCAAGGCTTGGCCGGCCCGGGGCAACCCGAGGCCGGTTTTTCTATTCCCCGCCGCCGTGCGCGCCTAGAGCGTGTGCGTGCGGTCGCCGCTGGCGAAGCCGACGAGCGGCATGGAGATGTTCTTGCCGAGCGCCAGCACCTTGAACGTCTCGCCCATCTCGCGCGGCGAGGTCAGCCGCTCCACCGCTCGCACCGCGCGCAAATATCTGGCGTTGCTTTGCAACTCGCGGCGAGCAAGGCACTCGAGAATGCCGCAATTCATCAGGAAGCGACCCTGACTGACGTAGCCGAGCACGTCCAGTCCGGCGTCGTACCCGGCCTCCGCCATAGCGGTGAAATCCACCGAAGCGGTGATGTCCATCAGCCCCGGCCATTGAAAGGGGTCGTCGTGGACGCGTTGACGGAAATGGCAGTTCAGCGTGCCGCGCGAACGCGCCGGCAGGTAGTACTCGGCGCGCGGGTAGCCATAGTCGATCAGCAATAGCGCGCCGCGCTGCAAAATCTTGCCCCAGAGGCCAATCCACGCCGCCGCCGCAAGATTGATTTCGGTGAGATATTCGTCGTCCGGGGTGTCCAGCGGCGCCGACAACGGCAGCTTTTGCGCCGCCGCCAACACCGCGTCGCACGCCGGACGATTCGACCACCTGAACGGATGCGCGGTCATGCCCGACGAGGCGACGACGCCGCGTTCGTAAATTTCGCCGTTGCGCCATGCCAGCGCGTGCAAAGGCATGGCGTCGAGCACTTCGTTCGCCACCACGACGCCGGAAAAAGTCTCCGGCAAGGCGTCGAGCCATTGCACGCGCGGCGCCAGCGCCGGAATGCGCTCGAAGATGTTCTCGCGCTGGCGCGCGCGCAAATCCGGCGACACTTCGAGAATGCCGTAGCGCCTCGGCGCGCAACCCAAACGTTCGAGTTCGAGCAATAGATCAATGGCCAGCAAGCCGCTACCGGCGCCGATTTCGATGACTTCCGGCGAACTTGCGCGCAGCACGTCCGCCACCTGCGCCGCCAACGCCTGCCCGAAAAGCGGCGTTATTTCCGGCGCGGTGACGAAATCGCCGCCGACGCCGAACTTGCGCGCGCCGCCGCTGTAATAGCCGAGTCCGGGCGCATAGAGCGCCAGTTCCATGTAACGGTGGAAGGGAATCCAACCGCCAGCGGCGGCGATTTCATCGCGGATGACGGCGACGAGGCGTTCGCTTTGTGCGCGCGCCGGGGCGTCGAGTACGGGCAAGTCGGTCACGAATCTGGGGGGCGTAATTGTTCGCGGCATTATAGCGACGCCGCGTTGCTTTCAATTCGCAGCGTGCGGAATTACCGGGATAAAGAGCATGCGGTCACTTATCGTGCACCGCATTGAGGTATATACGCGTCGAGCAGTAGAAAACAGCAAAAACGAGCGCCGCATATGGACGACATCGCAGGCTCTCCGGACGTTCTGGCAGGCACATCCGATTTTCCGGCGGATTGGCGCGCCGCCTTTTTCAGCGACTGCACGATTCCTTTCGCCATCACCTCTTTCGGGGAAGGCCGTTTCATCGACGTCAACAAAGCCTTCGAGACGGCGTTCGGCTGGAAACGAAAAGATCTGCTCGGCGCCACGATGGTGGACGTCGGTTTCTGGCGCTCTTCCAAAGAGCGTGGAGCCTTTCTCGAACGCTTCGACCCCACGGCGCGCTCGCCCTCGCAGGTGGTCGAAGTCTTTGCCCGCGACGGCGTCCCTCATCGCTGCCGCATCCTCGCCAGTTTGCAGCGCGAAAAGGATGTGCCGGTTTTTTTCGTCGTATTCGTCGACGTCCATGAAGGCGACGAAAGCAGCGACCGGAACTTTTACACCTATCACGACCCGCTCACCCGACTGCCCAACCGCGCCCTGTTGCTGGAGCGGCTCGAACATCTGATCAAGCGCACCTTCCTTCCCGACGCATGCGAGAAGAAGTCGAATCCGTCGGCGCCGAACGCAAGCGCGGCTGCCTGCCAGATGGCGCTGCTCTACGTCGACCTAGACCGGTTCAAGAACGTCAACGACTCGCTCGGACACCCGATGGGCGACACGCTGCTGCAAGTGGTGTCGAACAAGATGTCGGCTCTGTTGCGCGAAAGCGATTTGCTGGCGCGCATCGGCGGCGACGAATTCATCATCCTGCTCGAAGCGCCGATTACCGCCGCCGCCGCCGCTGGCGTGGCGCGACGCGTGTTGTCGCTGTTTGCCGCGCCGATTACCTTGCAGGATCAGGAAATCTATATGTCGGCCAGCATCGGCATCAGCCTGTTTCCGCGCGACGGCGCCGACAGTGAGACGCTCATCCGGCATGCCGATTTGGCCATGTACAAAGCCAAGAACGAGGGGCGCAACACCTTCCGCTTCTACGAGGCCGCGCTCGGCGTCGGCATCAAGGAGCGCATGAGCATCGAGCACGACCTGCGCGGCGCGTTGAAACGCAACGAATTCGTCATCCATTACCAGCCGCAGATCAGTTTGTCCAACAGCAGACTGGTCGGCGTCGAAGCGCTGCTGCGCTGGCTGCACCCCGAACGCGGATTGATTCCACCCGGCAACTTCATCTCCATCGCCGAAGATATCGGCATCATCAGCGACATCGGCGCTTGGGTGCTGCGCGAATCCTGCCGCCAGTTGGCGCTCTGGGACAAAGACGGCTTCGACGTAAACCGCGTCGCGGTCAATCTTTCGGTTCAGCAACTTGAACACAGCAATCTGGTCGCGATCGTCAGGGAGGCGTTGGACGAGAACGGCTTGTCGCCGCGTCGGCTGGAACTGGAAGTCACCGAATCGATCCTGATGCAGAAAACCGAAAGAACGCTGGCGGTGCTCACGGGGCTGAAAACAATGGGCGTGCGGCTAGCCATCGACGATTTCGGCACCGGCTATTCCAGCCTCGGCTACCTCAAGAGCCTGCCGGTGCACCTGTTGAAGATCGATTACTCCTTCGTGCGCGACATCGGCCACGACGCCAGCGACGAAGCCATCACCCGCGCCGTGATCGCGCTCTCGTCCAGCCTCGGGCTGGAAACCGTCGCCGAGGGCGTCGAGCGCGAGGAGCAGGAAAACTTCCTGCGCCGCGAAGGCTGCCAGATCGTGCAAGGCTTTCTCTACGCGCGCCCGCTGCCAGCGGAAGAACTGCGCGCGCGCTTCGGCGTGAACCATTGACTCACCAACGCAGCACGCGCCGCCCGCATGCCGCGCCCACGACGGCGGGAATCAACATCCCCAGCAGATACCAGACGCTCACGAACGGCGCGGCCATCTCCGGGCAATGCAGGCAATAGACGGTCGCACCCACCGCACCCGACGCGATCCCTGCCATCGCTCCGGTCAGAGTGGGTCGGGTCGGAGCCAAATCTTTCAGCGCACTGAGGACCAAGATGAAAACCGGCGTCGCCAACAAGCCGATCAGCAACGGACACAGCAGCCATGTGCGGCCAAACAGGAGCGCTGCCCGATTTTCGGCAGGCGCGGCAACCAGTTGCGCGACGCCAAGCGCCCACATCGCCAGCACCGGCACGGCCAGCACGATAAACGCCCAACCGACCCGCGCGCCCGGCCGGCCGAGCCGGAACACAGCAATCAAACCCACAACCGCGGGCACGACGGCAAAGGCGAGCTTCGCCCAAAACATCGGCGTCGCCAATGCGGCAGCCAAATCGGTTCTGAGGCCGAGCGTCGTCAGCATCAAAATCAGGGCGAGCAGGCCGCCTAGTCCTGTCGCCAGAGCAAAACGCCGCCGGGTTTCGTTGCGATCGACCGCAGAAACGCCAGTAGCGAGCATGACGATGAGTTCATCCGTTTTCATGACTCGCCTCCAACTCTCGCCATGAGCGCCTTCAAGCCGCGATGCACGCCCACCTTGACCGCCGATTCCGACATGCCTGTCAACGCGGCAGCCTCGGCCACCGACAAGCCTTGTAGCTTGACGTGCAGAATCGGCAGACGGTAGCGGTTCGGCAAACTCTCCAGCAGATCCTGCACGTCGATGCTCGCCTCCAAGGCTTCGGTCTGCTTCGACGCGAACACCTCGCTTTCCTCGTCGAGCGTGTCGGTCAGCGCCGCCTGTCGGCCATGGGCGCGCAGAAAATCGACGAACTTGTATTTGGCGATCGCATGCACCCATGCCGTCAAGGGAATGCTCGTATCGTAGGTGTGGCGTTTGTTGTGCACGGCCAGCAAGGTTTCCTGAAGCAAATCTTCGACATCGCCGGGGAAACCTGTCAGACGCCGAACGAAATACCCGCGCAGATACGCGCCAAGCTGGCCGAGAAAAGCCAGATAACTTTTCTCGTCACCGCCGAGTCCGGCAATCAGTAAGCAGCGCAAGCGTTCTTCCACAGCGTTCCCCGGTTCTCCATCCTCATTTCGTTGTGGAACCGAATCCGGTTACAAACCCACCCGTTGTAACCATTGCAACGCATTTTACGAACCTGTCGACGGAAGCCTTCGATTCATCTTTTTTCACTCAGGAGTCGATCATGAACAAGCTCACCGCCCTTGTGCTTTCGTCCAGCCTTTTCTTCATGTCGGGAAGCGCCCTAGCCGACGACATGAAGGCCAACGTCCCCATGAACGAAACCAACACGATGAAATCCGACATGAAGAAAGACGCCATGCCAGCCGACGGCATGAAGATGGAACAGTCCCACGCCGCCACGATGGATGGGAAACCAATGGCGAACAAGGAAATGGACAAGAAAGCGATGAAAAAACCCATGAAAAAGGACGGGATGGAAAAGCCCGCGATGTAACGCAGCGCCCGCGCCCCGCGCCTCCGAGAACGTTTCTTTCCAACGGACGAAGATATAAGGTCTACGAGAGAGGAAACGCGAGATGAAATTCGGACTTTTCCCGCGCTGGTGGCTGCTGCTCGCCGCGATGGCGTTTTCCCCGACCTTGAGCGCGGCGGAGGCTGCCATGCAGAGCATCGTGTTGGGAATGGGTTGTTTCTGGGGCGCGGAAAAGCGCATGGCGGCGCTGCCCGGCGTGGTGGACGTGGAAGCGGGCTATGCCGGCGGCGACGCGGGCAAAACCGACTACGCCCGCATCGGCAAGCTGGAACGCAGTCTGCGGATGGGCGCGAGCCGCGAGCGCAATCACGCCGAGGTGGTGCGCGTCACTTTCGACCCGACGAAAACCGGGCTGGAACAGGTGCTGATCGCCTTCTGGCTCAACCACGACCCGACTCAGGGCGACCGGCAGGGCAACGACGTCGGCAGCAACTACCGCAGCGCCATCTATTACCGCACCGATGCGGAAAAGGCGCTGGCGCTGAAAACGCGCGACATCTACGCGCAGGCGCTGAAACAGGCGGGCTACCCCGCCATCACCACCGAAATCGCGCCGCTCAAAAACTACAACCGCGCCGAGGACGAGCATCAGGATTATCTCGTCAAGCATCCGAACGGCTATTGCGGTCTGGGCGGCACGGGCGTGCCCTGGCCGCAGCCGACCGTCGCCGGCGCGACGCCGCGTCCGGCGGCGGCGGCGAAAGTCGCGCCGTTGTCGACGGCGGGGCTGGCGGTCGAGCGTCAGTTGATCGTTTTCGAGGCGGAGGATTGCGCCTTCTGCAAGCGTTTCCGCGCCGAAGTGCTGCGCGACTGGAAAAGCCCGGTTCCAGTGGCGACGACGTTCTCCGTCGAGCCGCCGCAGGGCTGGCGGCTGGAGAAAGCCCTGTTTGCCACGCCAACCGTGGTGCTGTTCGAGCAGCGCCGCGAAGTCGCCCGCTACACCGGCTACAACGGCGAAAAGGACAAATTCTGGCGCTGGCTCGGCTTCCGTCTGCTGTCGCCGCAGGCGCGCCAGATCGCTTTCGAGCAGGGTACGGAAGCGCCGTTCTCCGGCTCGCATCTCGACGAGAAACGTCCGGGCGTCTATGTCGACCCCATCACCGGCGCGCCGCTGTTTCGTTCCAACGCCAAATTCGAAAGCGGCAGCGGCTGGCCGAGTTTCTTCCAACCCATCGC
The DNA here is from genome assembly GCA_031272995.1 of Azoarcus sp. Lineage (GTDB taxonomy): Bacteria > Pseudomonadota > Gammaproteobacteria > Burkholderiales > Rhodocyclaceae > WRNU01. The sequence goes on along the minus strand of JAISSY010000052.1, from coordinate 15 downwards.
GGGCGCGCTGTTGCT
>JAISSY010000125.1 GCA_031272995.1 Azoarcus sp. | reverse complement strand
ACCGGCATGTCCTCGACGGTGAATTCGTAGATGGCTTCCATGCCGAGGTCGGCGAAGGCGAGCACTTTCGATGCCTTGATGGCTTTGGAGACGAGGTAGGCGGCGCCGCCGACGGCCATCAGGTAGGCGGATTTGTTGTCGCGGATGGCGTCGATGGCGACCGGGCCGCGCTCGGATTTGCCGACCATGGCGATGAGGCCGGTTTGCTCCAGCATCATGCGGGTGAATTTGTCCATGCGCGTCGCGGTGGTGGGGCCGGCGGGGCCGACCACTTCGCCGCGCACCGGGTCGACCGGGCCGACGTAGTAGATGACGCGATTGGTGAAATCGGCCGGCAGCTTTTCGCCACGGGCGAGCATGTCCTGAATGCGCTTGTGGGCGGCGTCGCGGCCGGTGAGGAGCTTGCCGTTCAGGAGCAGCGTCTGGCCGGGCTTCCACGCGGCGACTTCCTCTTTCGTCAGCGTGTCGAGATTGACGCGCGTCGAGGATTGCGTGTCGGGCTTCCAGGTGACGTCCGGCCAATCTTCGAGGCGCGGCGGCTCAAGCTTGGCGGGGCCGCTGCCGTCGAGGTGGAAATGGACGTGGCGGGTGGCGGCGCAGTTGGGAATCATCGCCACCGGCTTGGAGGCGGCGTGGGTCGGGTAGTCGAGCACCTTGACGTCGAGCAGACAGGTCAACCCGCCCAAGCCTTGCGCGCCGATGCCGAGCGCGTTGACCTTCTCCATCAGTTCGAGGCGCAATTCCTCGGCGCGGGTGAGCTTGTCGCCGCGCGCCGCTTTTTCGCGCAGTAGATGGATGTCGACCGGCGCCATCAGCGATTCCTTGGCGAGCAGCACCGCCTTCTCCGGCGTGCCGCCGATGCCGACGCCGAGGACGCCGGGCGGACACCAGCCCGCGCCCATCTGCGGCACGGTTTTCAACACCCATTCCACGATGTCGTCGGAGGGGTTGAGCATCGCCACCTTGGTCTTGTTCTCGGAGCCGCCGCCCTTGGCGGCGCAGATGACTTCGATGTGGTCGCCGGGAACGATTTCGTAATGCACGACGGCGGGGGTGTTGTCGCCGGTGTTCTTGCGCGCCCCGGCAGGGTCGGCGAGCACCGACTTGCGCAGCACGTTGTCCGGGTTCGTGTAGGCGCGGCGCACGCCCTCGTCGACCATTTCCTGCACGCTATGGGCAGCTTGCCACTGCACGTTCATCCCCACCTTGAGGAAGACGACGGCGATGCCGGTGTCCTGACAAATCGGGCGATGCCCTTCGGCGCACATGCGCGAATTGGTGAGGATTTGCGCGATGGCGTCCTTCGCCGCCGGGTTCTCCTCGCGCCGCCACGCCTCGCCCATGGCGCGCACGAAGTCGGCGGGGTGGTAGTAGCTGATGAACTGGAAAGCGTCGGCGATGGACTGAACGAAGTCTTCTTCGCGGATGGTGGTCATGGGGCGTCTCCTGTCTTTTGGCTTGGTATGGGAAGGCGCCATTCTACTAGGTGATTTACAACCAGCGCGCCTTGCGGAAGCGCCAGTAGAGCACCACGCCCGCCGCCGCGATGAGCGCGAGCGCGACGGGATAGCCGTATTGCCATGTCAGTTCCGGCATGTGCTCGAAATTCATCCCCCAGATGCCCGCCAGCGCGGTCGCCACCGCGAAAATCCCCGCCCAGGCGGCGAGTTTCTTGCTCACCTCGGTCTGGTCGATGGTCACCAGCGCCAGATTCACCTGTATCGCCGTCGTCACCGCTTCGCGCATGCCGTCGAGGGCGCCGTTGATGCGCGCGAGGTGGTCGTATACGTCGCGGAAATAATGGCGGCTCTTGTCGCACACGTCGGGCACGCGACCGCTGTGCAGGCGACCGACCGCCTCCATCAGCGGCGTGACCGCGTGCTTCAAGACCGTGCTGCGCCGTTTCTGGCGGTAGAGGCGGCGGATGCCGTTCTTGCTGCTCTGGCTGGCGTTGTGGGCGAAGATGCGGTCTTCCATGTGCTCGATGGCGCCTTCGAGCTTTTCGATGAGCGGGAAATAACTGTCGACCACCACGTCGAGCAGGGCGTAGAACACGTAGCCGGAGCCGAGCGCGAGGCTTTTCGGCTCGCGTTCGCAACGCGCGCGCACGGCGTGCAAATCCTGCCGGAAGCCGTTCTGAATCGAGACGACGTACTTCGCTCCGACGAACACGTGCATTTCGGTGACGTGCAGCCCGTGCTCCTTGTCGCGCGGCAGCAGTTCCGGCTCCGGCGGCGCGCTGGCGTCCTTCTCCTCGACCAGATGCATGACGGCGAACAATTCGTCGTCGTATTCCTCGATTTTCGGGCGCTGATGGCCGTGGTTGGCGTCTTCCACCGCCAGTTCGTGCAGGCCGAAAACCGCCTGCATACGCGCGAGTTCGTCCGCGGTCGCGTCGCGCAGCGCCACCCACACGAAACAATCAGGCATGTCCAGATAGCCGGCGATGTCGTCGGTGGCGATGTCGGCGAGCTTCTTGCCGCGCTGATAGGCGGTGCAGTGGATGAGCATGATGGAAAACGCCGTGGGGACAGGGCGTTATTTAACCATGCCGGGCGTCCGCGACCCAATTACTCCTGCATCGCCGGAAAAGCCCCGGCGTAGGCGGCGGACAGCAGCGCCGGCCACACTTGCGGCGGCGCGTCGATTTTGCGCATGAGCGCTTCGGGCGGAATGCGCAGCAGCGCGGCGAGGTTGGCGATGTCGTCGGGCAGGGCGGGGTTGTCCCATCCGAGCGAGACGTGACGGGCGAAGTCGGCGGCGAGGGTGACCGTGCGCACGCGCGGCTGTTCGGCCTGCGATTCGTCGAGCATGCTGATCAGCAATTCCGGCAGGCACCACGCGTGAATGAGGCCGAGTTGCAGTTCCCGACCGGTGACGCGGAACACCTGTTTTTGCGCGACGGCGCTGCGCAAGTCGCGGTTGGCGCGCTGCAAATCGTAGACGCGCTGCGTGAGGTCGGGGGCGTGGATCCAGCACACCATCTCGAAGGCTTCGCGCAGCAGGGCGGCGACGATGATTTCATTGACGTTCAAATCGCGACGGATGACCGCCCATTCGCGCGCGTAGCGGGCGGCGCGACAGGCGCGGCTCACCACTTTCAGCAGGCCGAGCAGGGCCGGCTGGCGGGAGGCGAGCGCGTCTTCCACCGTGGGCAGTTCGGCGAAAGTGTTGAAGAAGGGGACGATGCCCATCATCACCAGCGCGCCGCTGATGGTGACGATGTCGTGGTTTTGCGTCGCCTTGCGATGTTTTTCGATGTGCGACAGCAGGCGCATGGTCATCAGCGGGTCGCCCCACACCGCCGAGGCGATGTCCATGCGGGTGGCGGTGTCCATGTTTTGCCGCAGACGTTCGATTTCGTTGGCGGTGCGGCGCAACACCGGCCAAGGCTGGTGCGAGAAGAAGTCGACGTAGGCGTCGACCGAAGTGAGCGCTTGGGTGAGCACGGCCATGACGACCTCCCGATACATTGTTCGTTTTCATGTTTATCGGCGCAGTGGCGGGAAAAATGAGTGAAACTGTGCGCTTGCGGGACGCAAAAGCCACACTCGACCTGAGAGGGGAGAGGGGTTATAACTGACTATAATGACCAATCTGCCTCGCGATTTGCGCGCCGGGTAGCCCGGAAAGAACATGACCGAAGAAGAAACGACCGTTAACGAAAACTCGCCGAAGATTCTCATCGTCGACGACTCCCGCATGGTGCGCGCCAGTGTCGCCAAACAAATCCGCCACCGTTTCCGCATTCGCGAAGAAGTCGACGGCGAGGCAGGGTGGGAAGCCCTGCTGATCGACCCCGACATCGAACTGGTGCTGACCGACCTCGGCATGCCGCGTCTGGACGGTTTCGGTCTGCTCGAACGCATCCGCACCTCCAAGGTGCAGCGCATTCATGAATTGCCGGTGGTGATCATTTCCGGCGACGAGGACGACGTGGCGCGCAACCACGCGCTCGAACTCGGCGCCAACGATTTCGTCTCCAAGGGCGCCGGCTGCGCCGAAATGACGGCGCGGTTCGAGTCCCTGCTCAAGTTCGCCACCGTGCGTCGCAGTCTCGTCATGAGCCGTAACGCGCTGGAGTCGCACAACTTCTCCCATCCGGGCGCCGAAATAGAAACGCCCACTTTGCTCGATCATCACGACGAGCAATATCCGGCGCCGTCGCCCCGTCGCCAGTTGGCGATTTCGGTGATGGTGGTGGAAATCGACCACTACGACCAACTGGTCGAATGGCACGGCAGCCACGTCGCCGAACTCATCACCCACAAGCTCGCCAAGATTCTCGCCAACAAGGTGCGGCGCGAGGACACCATCACGCAGTTGTCGGGAGCGCGGTTCGCGGTGTTGTCGCCCTCGACCGATTTGGCCGGGTGTTGCGCTTTCGGCATTCGCCTGCAAAAAGCGCTCGATAAGCTGGTGATGACCTATCGCGACGAGCGCATCCGCATCACCGTCACCATCGGGGTCGCCGGCTCGGAGAGCGACAAGGCGCAAAGCGTCGAGCAGTTGATCGAAAGCGCTTCCGAACGCGTCAAACGCGGCATCGCCGAAGGCGGCAACCGCATCGTCAGCGAGGGCGGCGACATCGACGAGGCGGCGGTCGAGCACATCGCCGAGCACGCGATCAGCCTCGATCAGGCGCTATTGCAATTGCGCGTCGGCGCCAGCGAAGAAGTCATGGATCGCCTGCCCGACGTCATCGCCACCGCGATGCCGCTGTTCGAACTGCTCGAAGATCGGCTGCATTTCGGCATTCCGCTCGGCGAATTGCAGAACTACAGCCGCAAGTAGGTCAGCGCGCTTTCTTCACCACCAGATTGTCGCGGTGAATCAATTCCGGCGTGTCGACGTAGCCGAGGATGGCTTCGATTTCCGCGCTCGGTTTGCCGAGGATGCGGCGGCATTCGCTGGCGCCGTAGTTCACCAGCCCACGGGCGATTTCCTCGCCGGCCTCGTTCAGGCAGGCGACCGCTTCGCCGCGCCGGAAGTCGCCGCGCGCCTCGCGCACTCCCACTGGCAACAGGCTTTTGCCGGCGTCGAGCGCCTTGATGGCGCCGGCGTCGATGAGCACGGCGCCCGCCAGTTGGAGATGGTCGGCGAGCCATTGCTTGCGCGCCGCCATCGGCGTGGCGTTGGCCAAGAGCAGGGTGCCGACCGCTACACCGTCGACGAGGCGGGTGAGCACGTCCGGCTCGCGCCCGCTGGCGATGCAGGTGTGCGCGCCGCTGCGCGCGGCGCGCCGGGCGGCGAGCACCTTGGTGAGCATGCCGCCCTTGCCGATGCCGGTGCCGGCGCCGCCGGCCATCGCTTCGAAACGGCGGTCATCGGCGTCGCCTTCCTTGACCAGCGTGGCGTCGGCGTCGCGGCGCGGGTCGGCGGTGAATAAGCCCTGCTGGTCGGTGAGAATCACCAGCGCGTCGGCTTCGATCAGGTTGGCGACCAGCGCGCCCAACGTGTCGTTGTCGCCGAACTTGATTTCGTCGGTCACCACCGTGTCGTTCTCGTTGATGATCGGAATCACCCCCAGTTCGAGCAGGGCGATGAGAGTGGAGCGCGCGTTCAGGTAACGCTGGCGGTCGGCGAGGTCGTCGTGAGTGAGCAGGATTTGCGCGGTGACGAGGCCGTGGCGGGTGAAGATTTTTTCATACGCCTGCACCAGATCCATCTGTCCGACGGCGGCGGCGGCCTGCAACTCGCGCATCTCGCGCGGACGCTTTTTCCAGCCGAGCTTCTGCATTCCGGCGGCGATGGCGCCGGAGGAAACCAGCGCGATTTCGCGTCCGCCCCGGCGCAGTGCGGCGATTTGCCGCGCCCAGTCGTCGACGGCGGCGTGATCCAGTCCGGCGCCGTTGTTGGTGACGAGCGCCGAACCGACCTTGACCACCAGCCGGCGGGCGTCGTGAATGCGCGTTTTCGTGTCCATGTCAGCGTGACTCGTCGTAGTCGTCATCTTCGTCGTCGCGGGCGAGCGCGTTTTTCGCCGCTTCTTCCTCGGCGGCGGCGCGGCGGGCGTGCAGCGCTGCCAGTCGCGCCTGTTCTTCGGCGTGGCGTTCGGCGCGTTCGGCCTCGATGCGGGCGCGTTCGCCGTCGAGATAATCCTGCACCGCGAACGTCAGCGCCTCGCAGCCGTCGCGGTTGATTGCCGCGATGGCGAAATGGCGTTCGACCGGGCCGTAGGCGTCGAGAAAAGCTTGCACGCGCGCGGCGCGTTCCTCCGGCGCGACGAGGTCGAGCTTGTTCAACACCAGCCAGCGCGGTTTGGCGTAAAGCGTTTCGTCGTACTTGCGCAGTTCTTCGACGATGTTGCGCGCATCAACCACCGGGTCGGCTTCGGGGTCGAAAGGCGCCAGATCGACCAGATGCAGCAGCAGATGCGTGCGTTGCAGGTGGCGCAGGAACTGGTGGCCGAGACCTGCGCCCTCGGCGGCGCCTTCGATCAGGCCCGGAATGTCGGCGACCACGAAGCTGCGCCCCTCGGCGGTGCGCACGACGCCGAGGTTGGGCGCCAGCGTGGTGAACGGATAGTCGGCCACTTTCGGCTTGGCGGCGGAGACGGCGCGGATGAAAGTCGATTTGCCGGCGTTGGGCAGGCCGAGCAGGCCGACGTCGGCCAGCACCTTGAGTTCGAGATGCAGGTTGCGGCGTTCGCCTTCGGTGCCGAGCGTGCGCTGGCGCGGCGCGCGGTTGGTGCTCGACTTGAAGTGGATGTTGCCGAGTCCGCCGCGTCCGCCGCTGGCGAGCAGCACTTCCTTGCCGTCCTCGTCGAGATCGGCGAGCGCTTCGCCGCTGTCGGCGTCGCTGATGACGGTGCCGACGGGAAAGCGCAGCACGATGTCCTTGCCGCCCTTGCCGTAGCAATCGCGGCTGCCGCCGTTCTCGCCTTTTTCGGCGCGGAAGATGCGGGTGTAGCGGTAGTCGATCAGCGTGTTGAGGTTGCGGTCGGCGCGAGCGACGATACTGCCGCCGCGTCCGCCGTCGCCGCCGCTAGGGCCGCCGCGCGGCACGTATTTCTCGCGCCGGAACGTGGCCGCGCCGTCGCCGCCGTCGCCGGCGACGACTTCGATGCGGGCTTCGTCGAAGAATTTCATGGTGGTGTGTGAGGCGCCGAAACAAAAAAGCCCTGACGCGAGGGACAGGGCTTTTCGGTGGCCGAGCGCGTCGCCGATCAAACCGCGGCGGCGGTCTCCGGAACGATCGTCACCGTGCGGCGGTTGAGCCGTCCGGTGACGAGGAACTTCACCGTGCCGTCGACGAGCGCGAACAGGGTGTGATCCTTGCCGATGCCGACGTTTTCGCCGGGATGGAACTGGGTGCCGCGCTGGCGCACGAGGATGTTGCCGGCGCTGACGAATTGGCCGCCGTAGCGCTTGACGCCGAGGCGTTTCGATTCCGATTCGCGGCCGTTACGTGAACTGCCGCCTGCTTTTTTGTGAGCCATGTTTGCTTCTCCGCTCTCAGGCCGAAATCTCGTCGATCTTGATTTCGGTGTAGTTCTGGCGATGCCCTTGGTGCTTTTGGTAATGCTTGCGCCGGCGCATCTTGAAAATCTTGACCTTGTCGTGGCGGCCGTGCGCAAGCACTTCCGCCGTGACGGTGGCCCCGGCGACCACGGGCGTGCCGATCTTGACCGACTCGCCTTCGCCGACCAGCAAAACCTGATCGAGCGTGATCTTGGAACCCACGTCGGCCGGTATCTGTTCTACCTTGATCTTTTCGCCGGCTGCGACGCGATACTGCTTGCCGCCGGTTTTTATCACCGCGTACATGGAGTTGCTCCGTGATTGGTTCGTGAAGAACCGCGCACTTTATTGGGGATGCCGCGTAAAGTCAAGGTGATGGGTCGCGACGGAAAGGGCAAGTCTTTTGTTGCGTGTGAGTCTTGCGCTATCCCAACTCATGGCGGCGTTGTTATCATGGCCGCTCCTTCAGACGTCCCAGATTCCCATGCGCGTTTCCGTCGAATCCAGCATTGCGCGTCACATCGGCGACCGTAAAGAGCAGCAGGACCGCGTCGCCGTCCTGACCAATCCCGCGCATCCGGGCGCGTTGCTCGTCGCCTTGGCCGACGGCATGGGCGGCCACAGCGGCGGGGCGATGGCCGCCGAGCAGGTCATCATGGCGGCGAAACAGAATTTCGACGCCTTCACGCCTGCCACCGAACAGCCCGAACAGTTGCTCGACGCCGTGGTGCGCGACGCGCACTCGTCGATTCGTCTCACCCGCTTCACCAGCGAACAGGATCCGCACAGCACCGTGGTGGTGTTCGCGCTCTATCGCGGCAAAACCTACTGGGCGCATTGCGGCGATTCGCGCCTCTACCATTTCCGCGGTCGCGAGTTGATGTCGCGCACGCAGGATCATTCGCTGGTCGGCGAATTACAGCGTCGCGGCAAGCTCTCCGCCGAGGAGGCGTTGCGCCATCCGCAGCGCAACGTGCTGATCGCCTGTCTGGGTGGCGACCGCGCCCCTAAAGCGGCGCACGGCGATTTCGCCGATGTGACGGCGGGCGATCACTTCCTGCTTTGCTCCGACGGGTTGTGGAATTATTTTTCCGACGACGAACTGGCCGCGACGCTGGACGAACATTCCGCCGCCGACGCCGCCAGCCTTCTGCTTGATCAGGCGCGCGAACGCGCCAACGGCGGCGGCGACAACGTGTCGCTCGCCGTGGTCAAGTTCGTCGCGGTCGAAGGCTGATTGCGGCCGGTCACGCGACCGGCGGCGCGATTATTCCCAGAGTTGCCACCACGGCCGGCCGTCGCCCGCCTTGCCGGTCAGGTATTTGCTGTTCGGGAAGTTCAGGCGCAAGACGCGGTCGGTGTCGTTGCGCAGTTCGGTGAGCCCGAGCTTGTCGTAGCTCTTGACCATCAGGAACAGCGCTTCTTCTTGCGCCGGCGCGTTCGGGTAATTGGTGATGGTCGATTGGGCGCGGTTGATCGCCGCCACGTAAGCGCCGCGATTGTAGTAATAGCGCGCGACGTGCGTTTCATGCGCGGCGAGCGAATTCACCAGATATTGCATGCGCAGGCGGGCATCCTCGGCGTATTTGCTGTTGGGGAAGCGCTCGATGAGTTCGCGGAAGGTGTCGAACGATTCGCGCGACGCGCGCGGGTCGCGCTGCGACAGATCCTTGTTGATGACGTTGCCGAGAATGCCGAGGTCTTCGTTGAAGTTGACCAATCCCTTCAGGTAGTAGGCGTAATCGACGTCGCGGTGGTTCGGGTGCAGCTTGATGAAGCGCTCGCAGGCGAGAATCGCCAGTTCCGGCTCTTGCGATTTGTAATAGGAAAAGGCGGTGTCGAGTTGCGCCTGTTGCGCGTACCGGCCATAGGGATAGCGCGATTCGAGCTTTTCGAACAGCTTGATCGCCTGCTCGTAGCCGCCCTCGGCCATCAGGGTCTTGGCTTCGGTATAGAGTTTTTGCGCATCCCAGTCGGCGGTTTCGTCCTTTTCGAGACTGGCGCAACCGGACAGCGCCACGGCGACAATCAGAATGGCATGGGCGGCGACTTTTCCCGCTAAACTTCCGAAGGTGAACCGATTCATTGCAGACACTCGCTTGAAAAAACCGACGGATTATAGCCCGGATGACGAAATAAACCGCGCCGCCGACGATATGTCATGGCGGGGCGAAATTCCCGCCGATTGCGCCGGGTTGCGGTTGGATCGGGCGCTGGCGCGCATGTTCCCCGCACATTCGCGCAGCCGCCTGCAAGTCTGGCTGCGCGAAGGACATATCCGCGTCGATGGCCTTGTGCCGGAAGCGCGCGCAAAAGTGCAGGGCGGCGAGCGGTTGGAGATGGACGCCGCTCCCGCCGCGCCGGAGGAACTCGCGGCGCGCGCCGAGGACATCGCGCTCGCCGTCGTGTTCGAGGACGAGGCGCTGCTCGTCGTCGACAAGCCCGCCGGGCTGGTGGTGCATCCGGGCAGCGGCAACTGGAGCGGCACGCTGATGAACGCGCTGCTGCACCATGCGCCGGAACTCGCCGCCGTGCCGCGCGCCGGCATCGTGCATCGGCTCGACAAGGACACCAGCGGCCTGCTGGTGGTGGCAAAAACGCTGGCGGCGCAAACGAATCTGATTCGCCAGTTGCAGGCGCGCAGCGTGGCGCGGCACTATCTGGCGCTGGTGCATGGGGCGTTGGCGCGAGGCGGCGAAATCGACGCGCCCATCGGGCGGCATCCGGTGCAGCGCACGAAGATGGCCGTGGTCGGGCGCGGGCGCGCCGCGCTCACCCGCTACGAGGTGCGCGAAAAACTCGCCGGCGTCACCCTCGTCGAATGTCGGCTGGCGACCGGGCGCACACACCAGATTCGCGTGCACATGGCGCACGTCGGGCATCCGCTGGTGGGCGACCCGGTGTACGGGCCGCGCCGCGCCGCCGACCCGTTGCTCGCCGGCTTCAAGCGTCAGGCGCTGCACGCGTTTCGGCTCGGCCTGATTCATCCGGCGAGCGGCGAGCCGATGCAATGGTTCGCGCCCTTGCCGCAGGATTTCGCCGAACTGCTGACGGCGCTAGGCTCGACGACGGTTCGTGAGGACAAAGAGGAAACCAACGATGCGCGACCCGGAAACTGAAAACCTCATCGTTCCCGATTGGCCGGCGCCGTCCGACGTGCGGGCGCTGGTCACGACGCGGCTCGGCGGCGTCAGCCAGCCACCTTACGACAGCTTCAACCTCGGCCAGCACGTCGGCGACGACCCCGATGCCGTTGCCGCCAACCGCGCCCGCTTGCGCCGATATTTACCGAGCGAGCCGCGCTGGCTCGAACAGGTGCACGGCGTCGACATCGCCACGGACGACGCGGCGGAGCAGGGCAAGCCGGTTTGCGCCGATGCCGCCGTGGCGCGGCGCGCGGGCGCGGTGTGCGTCGTCATGACTGCCGATTGTCTGCCGGTGCTCTTTTGCGACGAAGCCGGAACGGTGGTCGCCGCCGCGCACGCCGGTTGGCGCGGATTGGCGGCGGGCGTGCTGGAGGCGACGCTGGCGCGCATGAACGTCGCGCCGGCGCGGGCGCTGGCGTGGCTCGGCCCCGCCATCGGCCCGAAGGCGTTCGAGGTCGGCGACGAGGTGCGCGCGACCTTCCTCGCTGACGACCCCGGCGCGCAGAATGCCTTCGTGGCGCGCGAGCAGGCGGGAAAATGGCTGGCCGACCTGTTTTCGCTCGCGCGTCGCCGTTTGCAACGTGCTGGCGTCGAACGGATTTTCGGCGGCGGCGTTTGCACCTTCAGCGATGCGAAACGATTTTTTTCCTATCGCCGCGACGGAAAAACCGGGCGATTCGCTTCCCTGATATGGCTTTCCGACGGGCCGTAAACTATTGATTGCCGCCCGAAACCGGCCTATCGTGGCGCTTTACGAACCAATCACTACATGCACGGACGACGAAACGCGTCGTCGTTCGGGCCAACGGAGGAGAAGCGATGTCTGACGACGCGAACAAACTAGCAGGGGCGACCGCCATGCAGGCCATGATGGACGCAGGACAGGCACTGGCGCGCAACTTTTTCGAGGCTCTGACCAATCAGCACGTCGCCATGCAGGACAGCGGCGGCATGGCGGTGACGAACATGCCGATGCCCGACCCGGCGGAGCTTGCCAAATTCCAGCAGGAATTCGCCTCCAAGCACACCGCTCTATGGACGTCGATGCTCGCCGGCAGTCAGGGCGAAGCCGTCGAGCCGGTGGTGCCGGTCGACCCGCGCGACAAACGCTTTTCCTCGCCGGAGTGGACGACGAACCCGATGTTCGACTATCTGCGTCAGGCGTACCTCATCAACGCCGCCTTCCTCACCAAGGTGGCCGCCGCCGTGCCGCTCAACGACGGGCGCGCCAAGCAGCGCCTGAACTTCCTCACCCGGCAATACATCGACGCGCTGGCGCCGAGCAACTTCGCCGCCACCAACCCCGAATTCATCGCCGCCGCGCTGCAAACCAAGGGCGAGAGCATCACGCGCGGCATCCAGAACATGCTTGCCGACCTGCAAAAAGGTCGCGTGTCGACCACCGACGAGACCGTTTTCGAGGTCGGTCGCAATCTCGGCGTCTCGCCGGGAGCGGTGATCTTCGAAAACGAACTGATGCAGCTGATTCAGTACTCGCCGCTCACCGACACGGTGGCGCAGGTGCCGTTCCTGATCGTGCCGCCGTGCATCAACAAGTTCTACATTCTCGACCTGCAACCGGAAAATTCCTTCGTGCGCTACGTGGTCGAACAGGGCCACACGGTGTTCCTCGTGTCGTGGAAGAACGCCGGGCCGGAGGACGCCAACCGCACCTGGGACGAGTACGTCGAAAAAGGGCCGCTTACCGCGATCGAAATCGTGCGCAAGGTCACCAAGGTCAAGAAGCCCAACATCCTCGGCTTCTGCGTCGGCGGCACCATCCTCGCCACGGCGCTGGCGGTGGCGCGCGCGCGCGGCGACGATCCTGTCGCCAGCGTCACCTTCCTCACCACGATGCTCGACTTCTCCGACACCGGCGAAATCGGCTGTCTGGTCGACGAAGCGAGCGTGCAAGCGCGCGAGAACACCATCGGCAAGGGCGGTCTGCTCAAAGGGCAGGAACTCGCCAACGTGTTCTCCTTCCTGCAGGCCAACAACCTCGTGTGGCAATACGTGATCGGCAATTACCTCAAGGGCGGCACGCCGGCGCCGTTCGATCTGCTGTACTGGAATTCCGATTCCACCAACCTGCCGGGGCCGTTCCTGGCTTGGTACCTGCGCAACATGTACCTCGAAAACAATTTGCGCCTGCCCGGACGCCTCACCGTGCTCGGACAGAAGGTCGATCTCGGCAAGATCGACGTGCCGGTGTATTTCTTCGCCGCACGCGAGGATCACATCGTGCCGTGGAAGACCTCCTACCTCGGTCGCGCCCTCGTCGGCGGCGACACCGTGTTCACGCTCGGCGCCAGCGGCCACATCGCCGGTACCATCAATCCGGCGGCGAAGAACAAGCGCAGCTACTGGACGAGCGCGAACGCGCCCACCTCGCCGGACGAATGGCTGGCGCAGGCCGAGGAACACCCGGGAAGCTGGTGGCCGCACTGGATCGAGTGGCTGAAACAATTCGACGGCAAACAGGTGCCGGCACGCGCGCGCCTCGGCAGCAAGGATTTCGAGGCGATCGAACCGGCGCCGGGGCGGTACGTCAAGGCAAGGGCGTAACGGGTTTTGTAGGGGCGAATAACTATTCGCCCCTACAGGGCGCGGGTTTTTGCCCCCCAACCGTGTATTCCGGCATCCTAACCGCGCTTTTTTTCCATCCACCGCTTAACTTATCCGCCGCGCTTATCCTATAATGCTTGAGTTTTGCGGCGCAGCATGCCGCATGACAGGGGCCGAAGCGCCCCCCGTGCGAGTGGGCGGGCGCTCCGGATGCTTTTTTTCCTGTAAGAGGAACAAATAATGACCCAAAGAGTTGCCCTCGTTACCGGTGCCATGGGTGGCCTCGGTACCGCCATCTGTCAAGCTCTGGCCAAGAAAGGCCACAAGGTGGTTGCGGCTTACCATCCCCAGTTCGACAAACCAGAAGAATGGCTGAAAGAACAAGCGGCCGAAGGTTTCAAGGATTTCATCCCGGTCGCCGGCGATGTGTCCGATCTGGCTTCCGTGGAAAAGATGGTTGCCGACGCCGTTGAAAAGGCCGGCCCGATCGACATTCTGGTGAACAACGCCGGGATTACCCGCGACAAGATGTTCGCCAAGATGGAACGCGAACAATGGGACGCGGTGATCAACACCAATCTGTCCAGCCTGTTCAACGTCACCAAGCAAGTCTCGGCCAAAATGGCCGAACGCGGCTGGGGCCGTATCATCAACATCTCCTCGGTTAACGGCGTCAAGGGCCAGGCCGGTCAAACCAACTACTCGGCCGCCAAGGCCGGCGTGATCGGTTTCACCAAGGCGCTGGCGCAAGAACTGGCGGCCAAGGGCGTCACCGTGAACGCCGTCGCGCCGGGTTACGTTGCCACCAAGATGGTTACCGCCATCCGTGAGGACATCCTCAAGAGCATCGTCGACTCCGTGCCGATGAAGCGTCTGGCCAAGCCGGAAGAAATCGGCTTCGCCGTCGCCTTCCTCGCCGACGACCTGTCCGGTTTCACCACCGGCGCCACGCTCAACGTCAATGGCGGTTTGAATTATCAATAAGCCGGCGACGCACGAACCCCGGGGCGCGCAAACGCTCCGGGTACGTATAAACCCCGCCTCCAAAGCGGGGTTTGTCTTATTTCCAGTCGAATTGGGCGATATATAATCAAAAAATTAGCCGCGCCGCGCGGATAAACCCGTCAGTCGAGGAGAACATCCATGGGCGAACAAGTGCGCCTGATCAAGAAATACCCCAACCGCCGTCTATACGACACGCGCACCAGTTCTTACATCACCTTGACCGACGTAAAGGAACTCGTATTGAGCTACGAGGAGTTTCAGGTGATCGACGCCAAGTCGGGCGAGGATTTGACCCGCAGCATCCTGCTGCAAATCATCCTTGAAGAAGAAAGCGGCGGCGTGCCGATGTTCACCAGCGATTTGCTCTCGCACATGATTCGTTTCTACGGTCATGCGATGCAGGGTCTGATGGGCAAATATCTCGAAAACAACATCAAAGCCTTTTCCGAGATGCAGAACAAATTGCAGGATCAGGTGCGTGGCATATACGGCGAAAACAATTCGATCAGCAAGGATTTGTGGGCGCAGTTCCTGAATTTTCAGGGGCCGGCATTGCAGAACATGATGGGCACCTACGTCGAGCAATCGACCAAGATGTTCCAGCAAATGCAGGAACAGGTCGAAAACCAGACCCGCAACATGTTCACCGGCTTCCAATTCCCCGCTCAGTTCCCCGCCCAATTCACCCCCATACACCACGTTCCGGCGAAAGGCGAAAAAGCTCCGGCCTCTGGCCATGGCAAGCAGCACAAATAAAACGCCGCGCATCGGATTCGTCTCGCTCGGCTGTCCGAAAGCCACCACCGATTCCGAACGCATCGTCACCCGCCTTGCTAGCGAGGGATACGAAATCACCGGCACATGCGACGACGCCGATCTCGTCGTCGTCAATACCTGCGGCTTCATCGACGCCGCCATCGAACAATCGCTCGACGCCATCGGCGACGCCCTTGCCGAAAACGGCAAGGTCATCGTCACCGGCTGTCTCGGCGCTCGCGCCGACGTCGTGCTCGCGGCGCATCCGCGCGTACTGGAAGTCACCGGCCCGCACGCCGACGGCGAAGCGCTCGCCGCCGTGCATCGCCATTGTCCGAAGCCGCACGACCCCTTCGTCGATCTGGTGCCACCGCAGGGCGTGCGCCTGACCCCGCCGCATTACGCTTATCTGAAAATCTCCGAAGGCTGTAATCACGATTGCACTTTCTGCATCATCCCGTCGCTGCGCGGGCCGCTGGAGAGCCGTCCCATCCACGAGGTGATGCGCGAGGCCGAAACGCTGGTCGAAGCCGGCGTGCGCGAGATTCTCGTCATTTCGCAGGACACTTCCGCCTACGGGCTGGACATCGGCTACCGCACCGGCTTCTGGAACGGCCGCCCGCTGAAAACGCGCCTGCTTGAACTGGCGAAGGCGCTCGGCGAACTCGGCGTCTGGATTCGCCTGCATTATCTCTACCCGTATCCGAGCGTCGACGCCATCGTCGAACTGATGGCCGAAGGCCGCATCCTGCCGTACCTCGATGCCCCCTTGCAGCACGCCAGCCCGCGCATCCTGCGCGCCATGCGGCGCCCGGCGGACGCCGAGGACGCGCTGGCGCGCATTCGCCGCTGGCGCGAGATTTGCCCGGACATCACCATCCGCTCGACCTTCATCACCGGCTTTCCCGGCGAAACCGAGGAAGATTTCCAGCATCTGCTGCGCTTCCTCGAAGAAGCGCGCCTCGACCGTGTCGGCGCCTTCGCCTATTCCCCGGTCGACGGCGCGGCGGCCAACGCCTTGCCGGACGCGGTGCCGGAAGAAGTGCGCGCCGACCGCCGCGAACGCCTGCTCGATTTGCAGGAGGACATTTCCACCCAATGCCTTGAAGCGCGCATCGGGCGCGAGATGACGGTGCTGGTCGACGAGATCGACGCGGAGGAGGGCGCCATCGCCCGCTCGCCGGGCGACGCGCCGGAAATCGACGGCATCGTGCTCATCGCCGACGACGAAGGTCTGGAAGTCGGCGATTTCGTGCGGGTGCGAATCGTCGATTGCGACGTGCACGACCTTTACGCCGAGCGCGTCGATAGCGACAAGGAGGAAGTGCCAATATGAGCGACGAACTGCTTTCCCGCCTTGCCGCCATCGTCGGCGCCAATCAGGTGCTCACCGAAGCCGACGACATCGAGCCGTATCTCGTCGATCAGCGCCGCCGCTACGTCGGTCGCGCTCGCGCCGTCGTACGCCCGGAATCGACCGCCGAGGTCGCCGCCGTCGTGCGCGCCTGCGTCGAAGCCGGCGTGCCGATCGTGCCGCAAGGCGGCAACACCAGCCTGTGCGGCGGCGCGACGCCCTTGCCCGACGGCGAATCCATCGTCGTCGCCCTGACGCGCATGAATCGCGTGCGCGCGCTCGACGCCGCCAACGACACCATCTGCGTCGAAGCCGGGTGCAAGCTGGCGACGGTGCAACTGGCTGCCGCCGCCGCCGGGCGCTTCTTTCCGCTCTCGCTCGCTTCCGGCGGCAGTTGCGAAATCGGCGGCAATCTGTCGACCAACGCCGGCGGCGTGCAGGTGCTGCGCTACGGCAACATGCGCGAACTCACGCTCGGGCTGGAAGTGGTGCTGCCCGACGGGCGCGTCTGGGATGGCCTGCGCTGCCTGCGCAAGGACAACACCGGCTACGACCTGAAACAGCTATTCATCGGCGCCGAAGGCACCCTCGGCATCGTCACCGCCGCGGTGCTGAAACTTTTTCCCGCCCCCAGAGCGCGCGCCACTGCCTGGGTGGCGGTGCCCGACCCTGCCGCCGCAGTGGCGCTGCTGTCGCGCTTCCGCGCCGCCTGCGGCGACCGCGTCACCGCCTTCGAACTGGTTGGGCGACCGCTGCTCGAACTCGTGCTCAAGCACATGCCCGACAGCCGCGAACCCTTGCCGAACCCGGCGCAATGGTCGGTGCTGGTGGAGTTGTCCGACACCGCCGCCGAAGCGCCGCTCGCCGCCCTGCTCGAACAGACCTTGCAGGCGGCCAGCGAAGCCGGCGAGGCGACCGACGCCGTTTTCGCCGCCTCGCTGGCGCAGGCCGGCGATTTGTGGGCCTTGCGCGAAAACGCCAACGAAGCGCAGCGCCGCGAGGGTTACGGCATCAAGCACGACATCTCGGTGCCGCTGAGTCGCATCGCCGAATTCATCCGGCGCGCCGGCGACGCCCTGCGCGTCTGGCGCGACGACGCGCTCATCGTCGCTTTCGGCCACATCGGCGACGGCAACCTGCATTACAACGTTTTCCTGCCCAACGCCGCCGAGAACACCGATTTCAGCGCCAGCGCCGTCGAAGCCAACCGCATCGTCCACGACATCGTCGCCGACCTCGGCGGCTCGATTTCCGCCGAACACGGCCTCGGCCAACTCAAACGCGCCGACATCGTGCACTACAAGGGCGCGCTCGAACTCGAACTGATGGCCGCCATCAAGCGCCTGTTCGACCCGCGCGGCCTGATGAATCCGGGCAAGCTACTCTAGTCGCGCCATCAGGCGCCGGTTTCCACCGTCGCCAGCAAAATCCCTTCGCCGACGACCTCGCCCTCGCGCACGAAAATTTCCCGCACCGTGCCCGTGAAAGGCGAAGGAATATCCAGCGCCACCTTACCGGTCTCCAGCGTCAGCAGGGCGTCGTCGCGCGCGATGCGCTCGCCGGGGCGCACGAGCAGTTCAAGAATGGAAACCTCGCTCTGCCCGCAATTGCCGCAAGTCTCCCAACATTCGGGAAACATCGGCATGTGGATTTCCTTGAGCGACATGGCGGCCTCGAAACATGGCGACGAACTGACCCCACATTATCCCGCAGCACCTGCGTAGTAGAATGCCGCACTTCATCGAACCCAAGCGACAAGGTGACGCCTTGAGCACCGACCCCGGCCCCGAATCCGTTACGCCTTCCGAAGCGCCTGCCGACGCCACATCAAACGGCGAGGTGCATCACTTTCGTTCTCCTTCCCATTTCGTCGCTTGGGTGCGCGGCGCGGCGCCGTATATCCATGCGTTTCGCGGCAAGACCTTCGTGGTCGGATTCGGCGGCGAGGTGGCGGCGGGGCCGCTGGCGCAAAGTCTGGCCTACGACTGCAATCTGCTCGCGGCGCTCGGCATTCGGCTCGTGCTGGTGCACGGGGCGCGGGCGCAGATTGACGCCGAGGTGGCGCGGCGCGGGCTGGAGCCGAAGTTTCACAAGGGCTTGCGCGTCACCGACGAGGCGACGCTGGAATGCGTCAAGGTGGCGATGGCGGTGACGCGCTTCGAGGTCGAGGCGCTGCTCTCGCAGGGGTTGCCGAACACGCCGATGGCCGGCGGCTACATGCGGGTGACGGGGGGCAACTTCGTCACCGCGCGACCCGTCGGGGTGGTCGATGGCGTCGATTACCAATATACCGGCGCGGTGCGCAAGGTCATCGCCGAGGAAATCAACGCCGACCTCGACCAACAGAACGTGGTGCTGATCACCCCGCTCGGCATGTCGCCGACCGGCGAGATTTTCAACATGGCGATGGAGGAAGTCGCCGAGGCGGTGGCGGTGGCGGTGAAGGCCGAAAAGCTGATTTACCTGTGCGACGCGCCGGGGCTGCTCGACGGCGACGGTCAGCTCATCGACTCGGTGACCGCCGACGAGGCGCAGCATCATCTCGACGCCAACGAAGGGCTGACCGAGGATTTGCACCTCTACCTGCCATGCGCGATTCGCGCCGTCAAAAACGGCGTCGGGCGCTGCCACCTCGTCGACCGCGACAAGGACGGCGCGCTGTTGCTGGAGTTTTTCACTCCGGCGGGCGTCGGCACCGTGGTGTCGCGCGACCCGCTGTTCCGGCTGCGCGAGGCGACGCACGACGACGTGGGCGCGCTGGTGGCGCTCATCTCGCCGCTGGAAGCCGACGGCACGCTGGTGCGGCGTGGGCGCGAATTGCTGGAGCGCGAAATCGACCGCTTTTCCGTGGTCGAGTACGACAACATGCTGGTCGGCTGCGCGGCGCTCTATCCGTTCTCCGACGAGAAGGCCGCCGAACTCGCCTGTCTGGCGGTGACGCCTGAACACCAACGTTCCGGACTCGGCGAACAACTGATGCAGCGCATCGAACGGCGGGCGCGCCGCGACGGACTGGAGCGGTTGTTCGTGCTCACCACGCGCACGGCGCACTGGTTCCGCGAGCGCGGCTTCGTCGAAAGCGGCCCGGAGGCGCTGCCGACGACGAAACGCGAGTTATATAACCTGCAACGGCGCTCGAAAGTGTTCGTCAAATCGTTGTAAGCGGCTAGAATACGCGCCTCAAAATCCCCAAAAACAGAGGAAAGAACATGACCCACATGGTCAATTGCGTGAAGCTCGGACGCGAGGCCGAAGGGCTGGAACGCCCGCCGGTGCCCGGTGAACTGGGCAAGCGCATCTTCGAGAACGTCTCGAAGGAAGCATGGCAACAATGGGTGCGCTACCAGACCATGCTCATCAACGAAAACCGCCTCAACCTGATGGACCCGCGCGCGCGCCAGTACCTGAGCGAGCAGATGGAGCGCCATTTCTTCTCCGGCGAGGCCGACCGCATCTCCGGCTACGTGCCGCCGGTCGCCTGACGTGTTTAGCGCCGCCGACGTGAAGCATTGCTTTTCGAACGCGCCGTCGTTCGGCGGGCGGCAATGCCTCCGTGGTATCCTCCATATTTTCCTCCGCGCGCACGTCGCGCGCATCCGCACTTCCTTCATCGCGCCATGACGCTTTTTTCGTTAATCGTCGTTCTGCTGCTCGAACAGTTGCGCCCGTTGCCGGTCGAGCGTTTCGTGCTCGCGCCCCTGCGCGGGTTGGCGGCCGCGCTTGCCAAACAGCGCAACGAACAACTGGGTTGGGTGGCGCTGGTCGTCGGCGGCGCTGCGGTTTGCGGCTTCATCGCATGGTTGCTGCCGTGGCTGTTGAGCGTCGTGTTCGCCATCGTGGTGCTATACCTCACCCTCGGGTTCCGCCACGAAAGCCATTACTTCACCGACATCCATCTCGCGCTGCGCACGCAGGAACTCGGCGTCGCGCGCGAATTGCTCGCCAGATGGCGCAACGCTCCCCGTCGTGACGAGGCCGACGCCGACGAAGTGGCGCGGCAGGCCATCGAGCAGGCGATGGTGTCGGCGCATCGCTGCGTCTTTGGCGTGGTGTTCTGGTTCGCCGTGCTTGGCCCTTGCGGCGCGGCGCTCTATCGCTTGTCGCGATTCCTGTACGACGAGTGGGGCGCGCGGCGCGACGAGGAGGCTCCGGGCGGGTTCGGCAAGTTTTCGCGGCAGGCGTTCGTGGCAATCGACTGGCTGCCGTCGCGGATGACCGCGATTTTGTTCGCCATCAGCGGCAATTTCGAGGACGCGGTGTTTTGCTGGCGCGCACAGTCGGTGATGTGGCCCGACCGCGGCGCCGCCGTGCTGGTTTCCGCCGGTGCGGGCGCGTTGGGGGTCAAGCTAGAGCAGAGCAACGCTCCGGGCACGGAAGGTTCCGAGAACCTGGAGGTCGGCGTTGGCGAAAAGGCCGGTGTCGACGACATGCAGGCCACGGTGGGGCTGGTTTGGCGAGCCTTGATCGTGTGTCTGGCGGTACTGGCCTTGACGACGATAGCCGTCGTCCTGGGCAAGTAAATTCACTTAAAGAGAGAGGAGAAGCCGATGGCTGATCGTGAAATCGTTGTACTGAGCGCCGCCCGTTCCGCGGTGGGCGCGTATGGAGGTTCCCTGAAGGATCTGGAGCCCGCCGAACTGGGCGGACTCGTCATCAAGGAAACCATCGCCCGTTCCGGCGTCGATCCGAAAGAAATTTCCTATGCCGCCGTGGGCAACATCATGCCGACGGAAACGCGTTATCCATACGTCGCGCGCGTCGCCACCATTCAGGGCGGCCTGCCGTTCAGTTCCGTGGCGATGGCGGTCAACCGTCTGTGCGGCTCGGCGATGCAGGCCATCGTCTCCTGCGCGCAAGCCATCATCCTCGGCGACGCCGACTACGCGCTCGCCGGCGGGGTGGAAGTGATGTCGCGCGCCGCCTACCTGCTGCCGCAACTGCGCTTCGGCGCCCGCATGGGCGACACCTCGGCGGTCGACGCGATGGTCTCCGTCATCACCGACCCGTTTGGCGTCGGCCACATGGGCATCACCGCTGAAAACCTCGCCGTCAAGTACGGCATCACCCGCGAACAGCAGGACGCCTTTGCGCTCGAATCGCAAAAGCGCGCCGCCGCTGCGCTCGAAGCCGGTTACTTCAAGGGTCAGATCGTCCCGATCACCCTCAAGACCCGCAAGGGCGAAGTGGTGTTCGACACCGACGAGCATCCGAAACCCGGCACCACCATCGAGCAGCTCGCCAAGATGCGTCCGGCTTTCAAGAAGGACGGCACCGTGACCGCGGGCAACGCTTCCGGCGTGAACGACGCCGCCGCCTTCCTCGTGCTGGCCGACGCCTCCAAGGCCGCCGCCGCCGGGCAGAAGCCGATTGCGCGTCTGGTTTCCTACGCCATCGCCGGTGTGCCCAACGAGGTGATGGGCGAAGGCCCGATTCCCGCCACCCAACTGGCGCTCAAGCGCGCTGGCCTGACGCTCGACCAGATCGACGTGATCGAATCGAACGAAGCCTTCGCCGCCCAGTCGCTCACCGTGGCCAAGGTGCTCGGACTCGACCCCGCCAAGACCAACCCGAACGGCGGCGCCATCGCCCTCGGCCACCCGGTCAGCGCCACCGGCAGCGTCATCATCACCAAGCTGCTGCACGAACTGCAACGTCGCAACGCCCGCTACGGCCTCGCGACCATGTGCATCGGCGGCGGTCAGGGCATCACCACCATCTACGAACGTCTCTGATTTTCTGGCGTTCCACGATGA